>NZ_JBLZFY010000047.1:0-32014 GCF_050753365.1 Geminocystis sp. CENA526 | reverse complement strand
GGGTAGGGATCATTAAAGTACCGAACCAACCTACATATAAGCGGTTGTTGGTAGAAGTGATCCACTGACAAAACTGCTCCCATGAGGAAGACTGTTGTTGTTGTAAAGTGGTAGTCATGTTCTTATGATTGCGTTATAAATTTTTCGAGGTACAAATTTGTGATTGCTCACATTTATATAATGACAAATTTATTAAGAATTGTAAAGGTTTCTCAGAATAAAATAATTTATGACAATGATAAGAAAAACTAATGACTTGAATTCGATCGAGCCTAAGTCTGTAAGGTAAAGGATAAAGCTATAATTGATTTATTGATTAACAGAGAATGAGATGATGACAACAACAGCAGATGATGTTTGGCAACTACTAAGAGAATTAGTACAGGCTCAAAAAGAAACAGAAAGACGTTTTCAGGAAACAGAGCGTGTTTTGAAAGAACAATCTTTGGAAACAGAAAGACGTTTTCAAGAAACAGAACGTGTTTTGAAAGAACAATCTTTGAAAACAGAAAGACGTTTTCAAGAAACAGAACGTATTTTGAAAGAACAATCTCGAAAAACAGATCGACAAATCAAGCAAGTTAGCGAACAAATCGGTAAATTAGGTAATCGTTTAGGGGAGTTTGTCGAGTGGCAAGTGCGCCCATCGGCGGTGGAGTTATTTCGAGAAAGAGGTATTGATGTTCATGAATTACACTCTGATGTATCTGTAAAAAGGGTTGATGGTGGTTTAGAAGTCGATTTATTGGTGGTTAATGATACAGAAGTGGTATTAGTGGAGGTGAAAAGTAAATTAACTCAGAGAGATGTGGATGAACATTTAGAGCGTTTAAGTAAATTTAAAAAATTTATGCCCCGTTATCAAAATATGAAGGCTTATGGTGCTGTAGCGGCCATGGTTGTCAGTGATGAGGTAGCAAATTATGCTTATAGTAAGGGTTTATTTGTTTTAGCTCAAAGTGGGGAGAATATGACTATTACGAATACGAAAGAATTTAAGCCCCAAGTATGGTAACTTCGATTATAATTCGATCGAACCCCTAATCCGAAAAAGCTCGTATTTAAACTTTAGAATATAGTATCATTGAGAGGCACGAAGCAATCTCCTGTATCAAATTTTTATGTTTATTAAAGATAAAAAACATCACTTTTAAATTAAAATATCAATTAGAATTATGAATAGTTGATTATGGAGGTTAATTGAATTTTGTAACTGTTGAACAAGCAATTAAATCCGTGCAAATTTGCCAAAATCTTTCCGATTTTTATCAAGATATAGTCTTATTTCGTTTTGATAAGTTAAAGGGTGAGATTTACATTTTGGCAGGAGAAAATATTGAAATTATCATATATTCAGATGGAAATTGGGAGTTTTTACCGAATGAAAACTAATTTTGAAACAATGACAAAAGCTGAATTGAGAGCCTATGTATTAAGTCATAAAGACGATGAAGAAGCATTAAGGGTTTTGATGAGTCGCCGTAGTGGTATTAAATATCAATTTGAGAATACAGAAGAAGGTAAACAACAAATTAAAAACTTAATTCAACAAAAAATAGAGGGTAAATTATAATTCGATCGAACCCCTAATTAGCCCTCTTTTGTCAAACTCCGAATCAACTATCAATAAATAAAACAAACTATCCAGTAGGAAAATATAATTTATCTACATGAGCTATAGATAGTAAATTATTGAATCCTTCTAATAATAGAGATAAACTTGAACGATTAGGGGAATCAGCTAAGGAAATCTTGAAAGAAAAAGGCTTAAAAAATGAGGAAAAATGGAATAAATTAATAGCACTTTATCAAGGACATCCAACATGATTAAAGATTATTTCAAGTACGTTCGAGCAGTTATATAATGGCGATGTTACTGAATTTTTAAACGAAGAAGATGATTTATTTATCGGTGATATAAAACTTTATTTACAACCTCTTTTAAAACGTTTATCATCCTTAGAATATGAAGTTATAAAGTTGTTAGCTGATCAAAATCAACCTGTAAATATTGCTCAAATTTTAACTAACTTAGAATTATCAAAATCACAATTAGTTATGTTAATTCAATCTTTATTACGCCGTTGTTTAGTCGAAAAAATAGTTATTGATGAACAGTGTTACTATGAATTAAATCAGATATTTAAAGAATATTTAAAATCATAGCTAATTAAAATATTTGTTATTGTAATTGTATTACAATGATTGGGAATCAGCAATTAATTTGAGAATATCTTTAGGTGATAAACGATTTTTAAACCAGATTAAACGATGGGGTAAATCTTGAAAATTAACTCCAGCTTTTGCTAAATTTAAACGCTCACAAACTGCTAAAATTAAGTTATCAATTTCTGCTCGACTAACTTGATAGAATTTTTTTTGTAAATAATTAGGATGCCAAAAACCTACTATTTCTAAGAGAAAATATCGCCCGTCAGGATGCACTAATCGAAAATCTGGTATCATCACACTACCGGGTAAAGGAATTAAATCTACTTCTCTTTCTAAGCGCCATTCCGTGTTTAATTTATCCCAATTATTGGCAAAAGATTCTTCTAACATACTGTCATAACTATAATTGTTGGGATAATGACTTACTAAACCGCATTGATTATTTAGCTGAAAATAAAGGGTTTTTTCTCCACTACCAAAACTATCTTTCATGCGCAATTTTGCTTCTAAATTCCACTTGCTCACATGAAGTAAAGCTGGTATCATCTTGGCTAAGGCTAAACCATAACGAGTGCTAGTCTTAAATAAACTGGTAGGACCGTCGATCGTAATAGTAAAGCCTGTATCAGCATCTCCCTCAATATAGGACATCAACTGAAATAATTTTAAGTAACGAAATAATAGTTTATACTGTCCGGGGTCATTGCGATAGGCGTTGATAACAATATTCGTGGCGCGATATAAAATTCCTTGTACTTGAGAAACATTATAACGGTGAATGAGACTTTCGGGGGTTGGCGCTTCAAATTGCGTCAGAATACGATTTTCTTGTAAGTCTGCGTATAAGCCTTGTTCTACTTCTGAGGGTAGTACTTCTTTCTTTAATTCTATACTTAATTGGGATGCGATCGAATCTAAAGTTGAACCTCGATAATCTGGTAAGGGGGGATTTTCGGCGGCGAGGGTAAAGACTTTTTCTCGCAAGATGGTAGGATTAAGAGGACTAATAATTTCAAACTGAGCAAAACTATTTTTGAGTAAATGGGATAAACCGCGCTTAATTTTATATTCTGGACTATCTCCTTCCAATTCTTGCAATTTTTCGTCTAATTCTCCTTGAGTTTTCCCGACATAATCTTGATAACAGTATATTAGTTCTAGTGCCATATCCAAAAATTCTGGCTGTAGAGGTAATTTTTTGGGAATGATACCTTGTCCACTATAACGATAAATTAATAATTCACTTTTGAGCATGGGAAAAATTGAGATTCAAATTAATAACGCATTAAAACCAGCTTGTACAAAATGACGATCGGAAGTAAGAGCATCAGTTATATTTTGTGCTATCATCAAAGAAAAGGAAATACAATCTATTAATCCCCATTGTTTATCCTGACGAGATTCATAAAGAATTAAGCCTTCTCTAAATAATTCAGGAGTAACATTAACTACTTTAATATTTTCAGTAGTGTAACATTGTTTGATAAAATTCACTACTTTAGCTCGATCGAAACGACTCAAAGCATTACCAATTTCCATTAAAATAGCTTCTGTTGTCCATATTTCTTGAGCATTTTCAACTAACGGTAATAATTTTAACGCTGACTGGTGATATTGGTCACGGCGGTTTAAAATAGCCTGAATAAAGGCAGTATCTAAAAATAGTCTTTCTCTATTCATTTTCTTGATTTTGTTTTGGTATTCCATACAGATAATGATCGTGTTGCTGTGACCAATCTTCAGGTGCTTCAATACTTCCAGCCATTTCTTTGAGGCTATTCCACGCATTAACTGATTGTTTTTGACTTTCTATGGTTGTCATAATCATCTTTGCGATTTCCTCTTGTTTTGATTCCGACAATTCGGATAATTTACTGATTGCTTTTTCTAATTGTTGAATCATCATTTTTATTAATAGTTTTAAGCATTATTTGTTACTAATTTATCATAACTAATTTAGGAGAACCAGAATTATCAACTGTCAACTATTCACTATTGACTATTTTATTCACAGTAATTTCTTCTTTAATAGTCATAATAGGTACTTGATGAAAATAGGTTTTTTGTAAGTTTTCCTGTGCTATTATCTCTTCAAAAAGATGCTTTACTTTTAGATAATTTTCTGGTAAAAATGTCGATCGATTTTCACTAAATTTTATTTTATCATCTATAACGGTATAAGTTATATGCAAATTGTCTAAACTGTTGAGAATAATTGACAAAGTTTCTTTTTTTACTGATAACGTTGAACATATTTGCTCGATCGAACTTAATTGATTATGTTTTATACTATTTTTAATAAGTTGAATAAAAGTTATCCAAAGTTGTTCGATTTCAGAATTATTATTATGGGTATAAGCTAACACTAAATCTTTATTTTTAGTCATGGCTTGTTGTGATTTGTCGAATACTTCTTGCCATTGTAAAGGACATTCTTTAACTGCAATTTTTTCCTCGTGAATAGTTTTTAAGGAAATAATATCGTGACGATAATCTAAGATATTGAGGGGATAATTAATATTATTCTCAAATCTAGTATTATTCTGAATATTGATAAGTTGAATTATTTTGATAAAGTATATCTTTTTTTCTTGGTTATAGTCTAATTGACAAATAACATCATAACGACAATTTGGATTAATTTCACTACTATAATGTCCTTCCCATTTTCCGTTAAATCCTTGTTGATTTTTGTCATCGTTAAGGATAAAAAAGACAATGTTGTGAGCTAAATTTTCGTTACTTATATCTTGAGTTTTAATATCTTTAATGTTTGTAAACCAACAATTTTTTATTAATAACTGAGGTAACTCTTGATAAATATTGAATCTTTTAATTAATTTTAAATCTTTATATAAATTTTTGCCTAAATTCTCGATCGAAACCCTTAAATAAGTATTTTTAGTTGAGTATAATTGAGGGTTAGTATTTCTTAATTGTTGATTGAGATTATTGGTTAATAACTCAATATTTTCAGCAGATAAAGAGATTTCGATGTGTTGATGATATTTACTTAAACTTATTAATAAATACTGTTGATTTTGCAGTATATTCCATAAATCTAGGTTATGGCATGAATAAGCAAAACCCCGTACGATCGAACCCTCATTATGGGAAAATAAAATAGTAGGATGTTGATATTTTTCACTAATAAAACTACCAATTAAAGGAAATAATTTTTTATCCCATTGATTATCCTCAATCACAATAACTCTATCGTTAAATAAATCTAAATTAGCTATTTTTTTGTGAAATTGTTTAAGAATTTTCTCTTTTAAACCTAAAAATGTGTCATAAGATTTTTCTACATTTGCCATTAATCTGCCTCGTCTGCTTCTATCTTCAGTGGTAAATAATTCAATCACTAAATTACTGTCATTAATAATATTAAAAACTTTTAACCACATTCCTAAACCTTGCTTATAATCAATCACATCAATTTTTTTATGTTCACATTTATCCACGAATAATTTAATAGCATAACGATTTTTATTATCAATTAATTCACTTCCTTTAAGCATCCAGAAAAGATATTCCCCTTGTAAAATATCACCATTAGCTAACAATCCTAAAGTAACTAAATCTAACAATTCTTCGGTATTTTTCTGAGAATATTTATGATAAAAACTCTCTAAAAATTTATAAGCAATAGCCACCGCCGAAAAATGATAAAAAGGATGATTTTTAGCGAAATTAAGGGGATTTAAACAAGAAATTACATTGGCTCGATCGATCGCTAAACTATGATGATCTATGATAATAATATCAATACCTAAATCTTGCACATAATTAATCACCTCAAAATTATCACACTCAAGATCGACAAGAATAATTACATGAGGATTTTGTTGAACTAAAAAGTCAACATTTTCTTTGGTGAATCCTTCCACATCAGAAATATAATGAGTTAAAAGGTTATTCTCTCCAGAAAAAAAAGACTTTAAACCCTCTATTAAGACAGTCGTTGCCATCACTCCATCGATACGAGAATCACCCCAAATCACCACTTTTTCTTGATTGATAAATGCTTGGTGTAAACGATGGATTCCCCTTTTCATTTCCTGCCCAAATTCATCACCAGAAAGAGAATTATAATAATCTAAATCCAATAATTTATTGTCCATTCAACATCTTCAATAATTATGATTTTTTTCCTGTAAAATAAATATTTTGCCTCTGCTTTTGTCGAAGTCTATTTATTAATCCTTAGATTGCTTGAGATTGCTTCGTGCCTCGCAATGACATAAGATATTGAAATATTATTAATTCTCAATTCTACATTCTAAATTTTACATTCAAAGATTAGCTTATCAATTCAAAGATAAAACTAACTTTGTCTTCCTTTCCTAGCGCTATGCGATCGCCATTTTTGAGACGATGACGATTTCCCGTAGGTAAGGGAGTATGATTAATATAAGTGCCATTAGCGCTTCCAGTGTCTTCAAGATAAAAGTTATCGCCTTCTGTGATAATATCCGCATGGATACGAGAGACAACCTGAGAATGAGGAAAACCAGAGACATCTATATCTGGTGGAGTTTTGTCGTTAGGTTTGCCGATGTGAATAACCGATAATTGTGTAGGTAATTCCAAAGTTACCCCTGTTTGTACATGATTCAAACTCGCTTTAAAACTCTGAATCTGAGTAGTATTATCAATAATATTTTCCGTTTGGGAGATAGATTCTTCTTCTTGAAATAAATCCACGTCTGTATTACTTAAGTCTTCCAAGTTGCCAATAACATCAATATTGCCAACATCTTCTAAGTTACCAATTACGTCAGTGATAATTTCTGATGACTCGTTAATCATATCGAATTTTCCTGTAGGTTGCATTCAACATTTTATCTTAAAAACGGTGATTGGGTTCAAAAGTAGCAAAATTTAAGTTAATTATTCTTTTCTTCGCTTCTTTTCCTTTCATCTTCATCATTTTTCTGATGGTTTACTTAGGATAGTTAGTGCAAGTTCTCAGTTATACTTAGAAGTGTTGATAAAATTACTAAAAATAGAATCACAATGCCAGTATCAGACGCAGAAACGGAAGAATTATCTAGTTTAAAATCTCTTGCTTTGAATGAAGAAAATAAAGACAAAGATTTAATCAATAATCGAAATAATAAAGGATTCATGGGGGTATTAAAAAATTTAAGTTTTCTTGTACTTTGGTTCGGGCAAGTATTCTCTCAATTAGCTGATAAAATTTACCTAGTTTTGATTATTGCTATTATTAGTAATAATTTTCAGTCTCAAGGAGAAAGTATTAGCCGTTGGGTGTCTCTAGTCATGATTGCTTTTACTATTCCCGCTGTTTTATTTGGTTCTTTAGCTGGTGTATATGTTGATCGATGGTCAAAAAAAATAGTTTTAGTTTGTTCTAATTTAATCAGAGCAATTTTAGTTTTAACGATACCTTTTTTTATCTTTAATCACAATTTAAAACAACAATTTTTAAACTTTCCTTTAGCATTTTGGTTTATTTTATTAATCACTTTTTTAGTATCCACAGCGACTCAATTTTTCGCTCCCGCCGAACAATCTACGATACCATTAATCGTTGAAAGAAAAGATTTATTAGCGGCTAATTCTGTTTACACCACTACCATGATGGGGATGTTAATTATCGGTTTTGCTATAGGTGATCCTATTTTAGAATTAGTGGGCAACTGGGGAGAACAATTTAACTTTAATTATGGACAAGAATTGTTAGTGGGAATGTCCTACGCTGTAGCAGGATTTATTTTAATAAGCCTCAATACTCACGAAAAAGATAAGGATAAACAAACGGAAGAAAAACATCCCATCGAAGATATAAAAGAGGGTTTACACTATTTACAAAAAAATCATCGAGTCCGCAATGCTTTGGTTCAATTAGTAATTTTGTTCTCAATTTTTGCGGCTTTAGCGGTGTTAGCAGTAAGGTTAGCAGAAACTATACCGGGGATGGATGCTTCTCAATTTGGCTATCTTTTGGCTTCCACAGGCATAGGTATTGCTCTTGGAGGCACGATCGTAACCCATCAGAATATTATTACATCCCACAGAAAACTAAGTTTTTGGGGTTCTTTGGGGATGTCTTGTGCTTTAATTGGTTTATCCGTTTCCACCCATAGCCTCTTTTTTGCGTTACTAATGACGGTTATTTTAGGTGTTTTTGCCTCTTTTGTGGGGATTCCGATGCAGACTACCATCCAAGCCGAAACTCCTCCAGATATGCGGGGTAAAGTCTTTGGTTTACAAAATAATGCTGTCAACATCGCTTTATCTTTACCCTTAGCTTTAGCAGGTATTGCGGAAACTTATTTCGGGTTAAGAATCGTCTTTTTTATTCTAGGGATATTAGCTATTGTGGGGGGCGGATTAACTTCTATAATTGCCAAAAAATAAGGAACAAATTTAGCCCTAAATTCTTCATACTAGATATAGATAGATAGATAAATATATTTTTATTTTTATTAGAATTATGTTAGTAAATAATCATTCTTTTTTGAAAACTGCTTCTCACATACTGATTTTATTTGGTTTAAGTTCCATTTCGATCGTATCTGGATTGACACCAGAAATTAAAGGGCAAACAATTACTTTTAACCATCAAGCTGTAGCACAAAGTGTCAGTGACGCTGACTTAAGAAAATATGCTCAAGCAGCTATGGAAATAGAAACTTTAAGGGTAAGCACTTTAGCCAACATACAAAGTATAGTGGGAAATTCAAAACCCAGTCAATTAAATTGTCATCAGGAAAACAGTTTTAATCAGTTACCTAATAATGCCCGTAGTATTGCTACTAATTACTGTGAGCAATCAGAAGCTATTGTCAGAAAACACGGCTTAACCAATACTCAATTTAATCAAATTCATCAACAAGTTAGACAAAATGCCACTTTAAAACAAAAGGTACAGAGTATGATTGGGCAAATGTAATGAGGAATGAGGAATTAAGAATTAAGAATTAAGAAAGGCAAAAGGCAATGATTCGATCGAAAAGCTAAATGCGATTGTCCCTAATGATAAAATCTTGACCAGTGTATTAAATTCTAAACCTCTGGGAAAAAGAACTCTAAGAAGTAGTCAAAATATTCTGAGATTGCTTCTTTCCAAGGTTCATCATAATTAGCAATTATATCTGTCATTTCTAAGATTAATACAGTTATGGACAACCGAGGGATTGACGGGTACTAGCTCCTGTTTTAGAATTTATACCATCGGCGTATTCACAAAGTTTGATGATTTGTGGTTTATCTAATACGGCTTCGGTGAAATCTGCCCCCGTAATTTTTGTACTATTAAAAGTCGATCGTTGCATAATGGCTTCTCGTAAAATGGCATCGGTAAAATCAGCGTTATCGAAGCTAGTAACATAAGTTAAAGCATTAGTAAGGTCAGAACCTGAGAAGTTAACATTTTCAGCCATTACAGCGTTAAAAACGCTTCCCCGTAAATCTGCGTTACTGAAGTTAGCGTTTTCTAGTTTTACTTTGGTAAATTCTGCTAGTTGTAAGTTTTGCCCTGAAAAATCTTGTCCACTCAAATTTTTACTTTCAAAGGTGGACGTAACGGCACTAGAACTAGCTGCGATCGAACTATTGGGCATAAATAAGATTGTTAATGTTAAAATTACAGCAAAAAAACGAATTAATTTTTTAAACATAAATATAATAATTAGATATTAAGTTTTAGATTTTAGATAATAGGTAAAAAAAATTAGGATGTTAATTCCTCATTCCTCATTCCTCATTCCTCATTCCTCATTAATTTACGTTCCCACCGTCCAAGAGTTCATATACTCGATTTGAGCAGGTGTTAAAGTATCGATCGAAATTCCCATAGCTTGTAGTTTCAAACGAGCAATTTCTTGATCAACTTCAGTGGGAATAGAATGGATACCAGGTTGTAATACATCTTTGTTTTTAACCAGATATTCACAAGCGAGGGCTTGGTTCGCAAAACTCATATCCATAACCGCACTAGGATGTCCTTCAGCCGCCGCTAAATTGACTAAACGTCCCTCACCTAAAACGATGACAGATTTACCGCTATTGAGTAAATATTGTTGGGTGAAATTGCGTACTTCTTTAACCTCTCTGGACATTCCTTTTAAGGCTTCTAAGTCAATTTCAATATCGAAGTGACCAGAGTTACACACCATTGCACCATCTTTCATGGCTTCAAAATGCTCTTTACGGATGATATGCTTATTGCCTGTAACAGTAACAAAAACATCCCCAAGACGAGATGCTTCATCCATTGTCATCACTCGGAAACCGTCCATAGCGGCTTCGATGGCTTTAACGGGGTTGATTTCAGTCACGATAACATTTGAACCTAATCCACGCGCACGCATCGCAACGCCTTTGCCACACCAACCGTAACCTGCAACTACGAGGGTTTTTCCAGCTAAAAGAACATTGGTTGCGCGAATGATACCATCAAGAGTAGATTGTCCTGTACCATAACGATTATCAAAGAAATGTTTAGTATCAGCATCATTAACATTCATGGCGGGGAAAGTTAACACACCATCTTTAAACATGGCTTCTAAGCGCACAATACCTGTGGTGGTTTCTTCCGTTGTACCGATTAAATCAGCAAGTTGATGCTGTCTTTCTTTGATTAAGGTTGCTACTACGTCTGAACCATCATCGATGATAACATTAGGTTTATGATCTAATGCGGTTTGTACATGACGATGATAGGTAGCGTTGTCTTCTCCTTTGATGGCATAAACGGGAATACCGTAATCATTGACTAAACAAGCGGCCACATCATCTTGAGTAGAAAGAGGGTTACTAGCGATTAATACCGCATCTGCACCACCTGCTTGAAGTGCGATCGCAAGGTTAGCGGTTTCAGTGGTAACGTGACAACAAGCCACTAAACGGATACCAGCGAGGGGTTTTTCTGTGTTAAAACGCTCAGTAATTTGAGCTAAAACGGGCATTTCTCTTGCCGCCCATTCAATTCTTTGACGACCAAGACTAGCTAGGCTAATATCTTTAATGTCGTAATTTAATTTGGTAGGAGTTGCAACCATTAGTTGTTTTCTAAATAAAACTTTACATTGTTTATCATACCTTAACTCATCTGAGTTCGATATAAAAATGCAAACTACTTTGAAAATATAAATATTATTGTCTCAAACAAAGTTTCGACTAAATCGATCGAATCATAAATTGATTTTTTATAGCTATTAAGTCACAAATTCTAAACAACGATTCCAGCCCCACCATCGATCGAAATCTCCCGATTCTGTCATTGCGAGGTAACGAAGCAATCTCTTCTTTCTAGTTATGAAAATTCCACCTTTTTGAAAAAGAAATATTAATTTTTATGACAGAAATAAATTGTTTTTAAAAGATAACAATATAATATAAGAAGAAATAGATTTGCAGACTAATGCAAAGGAAATTCGGGTGAATTATGAATGCCCAGAAAAACCACAAACCCTTACTAAATAAGAAGGTAAACTTACCTTCTGTTTCTGATTGTTCGCTTCAATTATCAGGGAGGGGTAATAATGAGTAAATCGTTTTTTAAAAAACTAATGGTGGAATTTCAATACCCAGCAATTACTTTGCTATTGGTATTGACAAGTTTTGGAATTTATAAAGTATTTGGGTTAACCTACCCAACGGAGGCATGGATGTGTAATCAAAATGGTTATGCCATACGCATCATTGATGATTCTGTTACCTCAGAAGTGAGATCAATGGAAGCTATAAATGATCCATATTTCAAGTCTTTCGTAACTTCCCTCACAAATTATGTTTCATCTAAATATTCTCCAGCAGAATCCTGCGAAGAAAATTCGGGCAAAAAACCGATGAACAGTCTGATATTTGTCAGGCTTCCTCTAGTCACGTCAGGGAATGATCCCCTAACACCTCCCCCAGAGTTAGACAACATCATATCCAATGTAACTTGTCGTCTTGATAGTCCTTGGGTAAAACTTACGATCGATCGCTCAGATACAACCCTAATTCAAGCTATATTTATTTGGAACGAACGCCAATTTTTAGCAGATCAGGCTTTATTGACTAATCCAAATCTATCTCTGAATTCGCCTCTTGTGACTCTTAGCTCTCATTTGTTTTTAGAGTATGTTGGTGACTACGCCAACTCTGAAATTCAGCGATCACCATCAGAGGAAAACGCAACAAAGCCTATCTCACAAAGAATTCCTGCCGATGTCCTGTGGCTATTTCGTCATTCTTGGCAAAGTACACGAGGTCCTTTTTCCAATATGGCTTTATCTGGGATGAGAAAGACCGTAGAACAAGGTGCAAATGGATATACCAATCTAACGAAAATCCTTGTTGATCAATGTTTTACTTCAAGTAAAACGGATATCCGCTACAAAAATGTTCTCGATTTACAACCAATTTTCACTCTAGATCAATATCAAATTAATCAACTTTATTAGTTATAAGGAGCAAAATCATGACTTGGAGTTTCTCTGAAAAAACGACTTTCTTGCCCAGTGATGGTGGTATTGCATTTACCGCCACCGATAAAGCAACTATTTTATCCGCAATGCAAACAGCATACAATGGATCTTCAACGGCAAGAACCATGTTCCATAATTGGATTGATGCTGGAAAAACCATAGAAATCAAATTTGTACCACGGGCATTTCAAGCCTATCTTAATGATGGTAAATTAGAGTTAGACCTATCATTTCTAGAAAATGCTACTTACATCACACCAAGAGGTAAAGCAGTAAAAGATACTGCGGTAACAGCTATTGTACATGAATTGGTTCATGCCCTAACAGGAAGAATGGATGCTGGAGAGAATAATCCTGCAAAAGAAAGAAGTCTTCGGTTAAATGGCTATTATATAGATTCAGGTGGGAGAGAAACAACAGACTATAAAGGAAGCAATGTTGATTATGCAAATGTCATTTTTGCCCAACTAGGTCTTCCCCAACAGGTATCATACATTGCTTATGATAGTGATGGATCTCTTCATAAATTGAATTTTGATTACACTAACGGTGCGACAATTGACAGAGCTGTGTCACAAGATTTAGATCATAGTTCACAGAAGGCTGGTAACTCTAAGGACTTATTGATTGGAGGTCCTTCTAAGAATACTTTCTATAGTGGTGATGGTGATGATTTTCTCTGGGGTTTAGGAGGAGACGATACACTAAATGGAGGTAATGGCATAGATACTGCTGGTTTCATGGGCAAACCTACAGATTATGATTTGCGATTAAATCCAGACGGAACTTGGACATCCCGTCATGTTCGTGGTGCTAAAAACGAGGGAGAAGATAAGCTCATCAACATAGAAAAGGTAATGTTTGAAGGAGGACAAGTATTTAATCTAAAGAAAAAGGGATTAACTTATCAATTGGATTTCGCACTTGTCATTGATACCACTGGTAGCATGGGTGATAGCATCGGAGCAGTGAAGGCGAACGGCACTGCGATTATTAATACTCTATTTGCTGATGATACAAAAGATGCTCGTATTGGTATAGTAGGGTTTAAGGATACAACAATTGGTGAACCCTCCTCAATCATTCTTCCATTTACCGATCAAGTGGAATTTGTCGATCGAAAAGCGGCGGCACTTAATGCTCTCAATGGCATCAGTGTGTCAGGGGGAGGTGATATACCAGAAACGCCCTTTGACGGACTGCTTAAAGCACTAGACGGCACGATGGGAGACTGGAGACCGGGTGCGGGTGTACATCGGGTAGTATTATTTACGGATGCTCCAGCTAAGGATGCTTCTCTAGCGAGTATAGTTGCCTCTTATGCCGCTAATATTGGGGCTACTATCACTGCTAGTTCTCACCGCACGGGAACTTCAGGTTCTCTCGACTTGTTTACCTTATCTCCCATACCCCTTGTTTCCACTAAAACAGAACGATTTTTCCAGATCAGTGGAGATGATCCTGATTTACCTCCCTTCGAGTTTATAGACGAGTCTCCTACTCCGGATATATCCATGGCAAATCTTGAGATTTACACAATTTATACAGGAAATTTTGATGCTCTTGATCCTGATCTTGAGTCCATAGCAAATACCACCGGAGGTAGTTTTTTTGCAACTCCAGAGCCTGACGATTTAGTAAACACTCTGCTCACTATTATTGAGTTACCACCTACCAATCAAGCCCCCACTGCCGTTAATCTTAGCAATACGACCACAGAATTAGCGGAAAATACTGAAGTAGGTGCTGGTATCAAAGTAGCTGATATTACTATTATCGATGATGCTTTAGGCACAAATGAACTTTCCTTAACAGGTGTTGATGTTGATAGTTTTGAAATTATTGATACAGAGTTATTTTATATCGGTGAATCTCCTGATTTTGAAAGCAAAAATCAATATCAAGTCACCGTAAATGTGCAAGATTTGAGTTTAGGGGATGATGTTTTTGCCAGGACTGATTTTACTTTAAGTATCTTAGATGTTAATGAGCCTCCAACTGGCATTAATTTAACTTCTATGATCACAGAATTGGCTGAAAATACGGAAATAGGTACAGGTATCAAAGTAGCTGATATTACTATTATCGATGATGCTTTAGGCTCAAATCAACTTTTCTTAACTGGTGCTGATGCGGATAGTTTTGAAATTATCGATACAGAGTTATTTTTCATTGGTGAATCTCCTGATTTTGAAAGCAAAAATCAATATCAAGTCACCGTAAATGTGGATGATGATACCGTAGGGGATACTCCCGATGCTACAGTGGATTTCACTTTAACTATCTTAGATGTTAATGAAGCACCTATTATTAATATTGAAATTCCAGATCAGGTGGCACGGGCTACAGAACTTTTTAATCTGACAATTCCAGAGGATACCTTTATTGATCCAGATGCAGATACTTTGTTCTACAGTGCCTCTCTTGAGGATGGTACTACTCCTTTACCTAGTTGGTTAAATTTTGATATTGAAACTTTAACTTTCAGTGGCACTCCTAGCAGTGATGATGTGGGCAATTTAACTGTAGGGGTATTTGCTAATGATGGTTCTGCGACAACTTTTGAGCTTTTTACTATCTCGATCGAACCGAAGAATATTACTCTAAATGATCCTTTGTTCCGTTTCCAAAATATCGATCGACCGGGTACATATTTATTTGTAGGAAACGAAGAAAGAATAAGTGTTCTTAATGAATATTCTCCTCCCTTTGTCGAAGAAGGATTTGCTTTTAATGTTTCTTATGGAGAAGAAGAAGGCTTAGTGCGTTTTAATCGTTTTCAGAATAAAAATGTACCGGGTACTTATTTATTTGCCGGAGAGGAAGAAAGTGTAAGCATTCGTGAAAACTATTCCGATGTTTTTACAGAAGAAGGAATTGCTTTTTATGCTCTCGATGCACAAGCCAATATAGGAGTCGATTATTATCGTTTTCAAAATACCGAGCAACCCGGAACATATATATTTGTCGGGGAAGCTGAAAAAACAAGTATTCTTAATAATTATCCTCAGTTTCAATTAGAAGGAATAGCTTTTGAGGCTTTCGTATAATTATTTTGTTGAGATAATAAAACAATAATAGGGTGTCAGGTTAAAGAATGAAAAATCAAGGTTTTGAAGCGTTATATTTTCAATAAAAGCACAAACGTATTTGTAAATAATTAGATTTTAAATGCTCAGTTTTTGAGTAAAAATTGTCAAAAATGTGATTCGACTACGCTCATCAACCACACACTTTTTTGTAAATGTAGGGGTTGAACACTGTTCAACCCGTCTAAAACTTTGATTTTAATAGTCTTCTGAGTTATTCAGCAAACCCTACTTAGGGAAACTTAATATTATTGATTAGATTTAGTCACAAATTCTAAACAACGATTCCATCCCCACCATCGATCGAAATCTTGATATTCTTGCTGACAAGACAAACTGCTAATATATCCCACATGACCACCATTTTTGGTTAAAATTAAATCTATCATCGGGTTTTTAGTGCCAATTTTGCTCAAATCATCCACAAGAGTAGGATCAAATAAAGGATCATCTATGGCATATAAGATTAAAGTAGGCTTCTTAATATCTCCCATAAATTTTAAAGGGCTACAGGCTTCATAATATTCAGCAACGGTGTTATATCCCAAAGAAGGTATCACTAAATATTGATCAAATTGTTTGATACTATTAATTTTCTTAATTGCTTCTATATCAATGTGTTGAGGATGGGCTTGAAAAATCTGCATTGCCAATTCTTGCAAGTTTTTAGCAATGGATTTTTCTAAATAACGAGTCCAAAAATTATGATTTTCTAAATAGTCTAAAGAGCGCATACCGTGCAAACTAGGACATATCACCATGCCTCCCCCTATATCTTGATCTCGCAACTTATAAATTTCTTCTATGTTCGATCGAGATGCCTCATGCAATGCCCACAATGCCAATTTTCCCCCTAAAGAGTAACCTGTAAACCAAAATTGAGAAGGGCAACCCATAGCTTTAGCTTGAGAGGCAATGTACATAAAATCTTTTCCCTCCAATAAACCATCAGAAGTTAAGACAGGAGACAGTAAAGCAGTTTTACCATGCCCTCTCCAATCAAATAAAACCACTGCATAACCTTGAGCATAAGCCTTGCGTCCTAATAAACGCAAATACCATTGATTTTCTACATCTCCTGTAACTCCATAAGTTCCCACGATCGTACCACGAGGATTGTCAGGAATCGCCACTAAGCCAAAAATCGGCACATCGTTTGCCCCCTTAAATATATGCTCTTGATAATTCGGCTCAATTAAAGTAGTGGTTTTTTGCCAATGATGATTCATCCACAAGGCAACATAGAGAGTTTGAATTAAACCATTTTGTAAGAAAAAAGGTGGTTGATAGGATGACATTTTATTGTATATTAAGGGTTATCAGAATTTTTGCAATCACAACATTCTATTCTTAACCCATTACATGACAAAAGAAAATAGCGATAAATTAGGTACTAAAGTTAATTTTTGGGCATCTATCAAGGAAAATTTCAGTATTGTGGCTATAGGCTTAATTTTAGCGGTTTTGATCCGCATTTTCATCGCTGAACCTCGTTTTATTCCCTCAGAATCCATGTTTCCCACTCTTTCTATTGGCGATCGATTAGTGGTAGAAAAGGTATCATATTATTTTACACCTCCTCACGATCGAGATATAGTGGTATTTACTCCTCCCCCTCAATTGCAGGTTTTAGGGTATGATCGAGATCAAGCATTTATTAAAAGAATTATTGCCCATGCTGGAGAAGTGGTGGAAGTAAAAGAAGGGGTTGTCTATGTTAATCAGAAACCCTTAGAAGAACATTATATTCTTGAACCTCCTAACTATAACTTAAATCCTGTCACTGTACCCGAAGGCTATGTTTTTGTCATGGGAGATAACCGTAACAATAGCAACGATTCTCATATCTGGGGTTTTTTACCTCAAGAAAATATTATCGGGAAAGCCATATTTACATTTTGGCCTCCTCAACATTTGGGTAAAATTATCTGAATTAAGCTAAAATAAAGTTAAGATTAATCATCCCAGTTTTCTACTACAAGCAAATCACTAACTGGGTCTTGCATAGAGAAACCGAAGGCTAATAATTCAGACTTTAAAAAAGACCACTCACTTCCAAATAATAGAGCTACTTTACCGATACTATCATGGGGTTGGAGGATTTTGGCATTAACAAGAGAAGATACTTTTTGTTGCAACTTCACCATAGGGTGAATAACTTGCTTTGTTGGCATAAGTTCGTACTTTTACTAAACTATAAAAAAATTAATAAGTAGCATTATGATTAGTCCACCTAGATAACGAGAAAACATTAAACTATTAAACTGATTCTGGGAAAATCTCGTTCGGGGCTTAATTTTTTGCTACTGTAGTTATGAGCAACGGCGAATAGAAAATTGTTGCTATACACTAACTTAAATTATCATAACATATTTTTTCCCATTTCGATCGAAACTTTCCCAAAAATTTTATTTTTTCTGTGAAACCATGAATTTTGTGCCTAAATCTGAAGAAGTTAAGACTCTATTTAATCAAATCGCGCCCGTTTATGATCAAATGAATGACGGTTTAAGTTTTGGTATCCATCGCATTTGGAAAGCCATGACAGTGAAATGGAGTAATCCCCGTAATGGTGGATTGGCTTTAGATTTATGTTGTGGTAGTGGTGATATAACCTTTCTTACCGCAAAACAGATGAAGGGCGGTAAAGTGATAGGGGTGGACTTTTCTTGTCAACTTTTAACAGAAGCAAAAAAGAAACAAGCTGGAAAATCTTTAGCCAGTGACATTGAATGGTTAGAAGCCAATGTGTTAGATTTGCCTTTTGAAGATAACTCCTTTGATAGTGTCACGATGGGTTATGGTTTAAGAAATGTTATCGATATTCCCCGTTGCTTACAGGAAATTAGACGAGTATTGAAACCTTCCGCCAAAGTTGCTATTCTCGATTTTCATAAACCAGAGGCGGATTGGGTAGCAAACAGTCAAAAATGGTATTTAGATAACGTAGTAGTGAGAATGGCGGATTTTTTGAATATTAAAGCCGAATATGAGTATATTTATCCCAGTTTAGAGCGTTTTCCTAACGGTAAACAACAAATAAATTTAGCTTTTGAAGCGGGGTTTTCTCATGCTATACATTACCCCCTATTAGGTGGTATAATGGGAATTCTAGTATTAACTAAATAGCAGTTTCTCAGGACAAAAAATCAAAAGACTGCTGATAGCTGATAGTTAAATTCTTTATTGTTAATTACTGATAATGCCCATAGAATTTAGTAATTGGTGGCAAATAATTATTCCCCCTGTCGCAGGTTCAATTATTGGATATTTTACCAACGATTTAGCGATTAAAATGCTATTTCGCCCTTATAAACCTTTATATCTTTTTCAGAAACAATTACCTTTTACGCCGGGGTTAATTCCTCGTAATCAAGAAAGGTTAGCTAAAAGGGTTTCTGATACGATTATGGGTTCGTTATTAACTCCCGATGAGTTGCAAAAATTGGCAAAAAGATTGTTGCAGACGGAGAGAGTTCAAGGGGCAATTTTATGGTTATTAAAGTTAGCTTTTAAACAAATTAAAGAGGATAAAGAACAAAAAACTGCAAAAATTTTAGCAGATATTTTAAGAGATTTATTCGGTGATTCTTTACCTAAATTGTTAAAAGTAATTACTAGAAAAGATGAGTTTTTACAAACACAAATAGATCAAATATTCGATCGAATCTTACTAGAGTTTAAATTAACGGAAGTTCAAGCTAGACAACTATCTGACTGGTTATTGCAAGTAATTTTTGCTCCCGATTTATTACGTTTAGCTTTGATTAATTTTTTGAGCGATCGAAATATCAATGTTATTGATGAGGGCTTCCGAGAAAAAACCAGTGGTACTTATTGGGTAGTAGCTAACTTATTCGGTGTTAAAAATGCCTTAAGTCGTCTGCGAACTTTTTGTTTAGATGAAAAAGAAATCGCTAATACCAGAATTAAAGAATTACTATTATCCTTAGAAATTAGAAATAGATTAAAAGAGTTTTTTTTGAGTTTTTCTTTACAAAATTTACCCGTTGCTACGGTTAACCAATTACGACAAACAACCAATAAAGCGGTAAGAGATTATATTCAAGAAAAAGGAGCAAATTTTCTACACGAATTTAGTAATTCGATCGAGTGGGATAAAGTCTCAATCTTAATTATTAATCGTTTACAGGCTTCCAGTGTCGTCACGACTTCTTTAGGTTTAATTAGTGAAGAATTAGCCCTAATTTTAGAGCGTTATTTAGAAGAAGATTTAGAAAAAATTGTCGCTGAAGCTATCCCGATTTTATCGATCGATCAAGTAATTATTGATAGAATTAAAGCAACTACCCCCGAAAACTTGGAGGAGGCTACCCAAAGTATAGTCAAAAGTGAGTTACAGGCGATCGTTAATTTAGGCGGATTTTTAGGTTTTATTATCGGTATTCTGCAAAGCGTTTTATTATTTATCCGATAAAAATTGATTGCACAAAAATTTTGAGTATTTTTTGTCTGTAGTTACGCAATCAGGGTTATTTTAACCAAGAAATTTTAAGCTATGCTTACCTCAGTTCGATGTAAGTAATTGCCCAGGATTATAATAGCTTAAACCCCTTCTCTTAATTTATCTGAGACATCAACTTCTTTTATCACTGTAAAATTTCAATTAGCTATTTTTAAAAACAATTTTTTCATTATTAGGTTTATTAGAAAAAGAAATTAATTGACTTTCATTAATCTGTTGTTTTTTTTGCCAATCTTCAAATATTGCCTCAAAATCATAATTAAATGACTTAGCGTGTTCTTCCCTAATTTTCATTAATTCTGTCATTATTTCATCTTGTATAATATCATCTTGTTGCATTTGTTAATCTTCCATTAATTCATAAGGTGTACAAATTGTCGGTAATTTATAGCCAAAACTAGCTGATATTTGAGCTAATTTTTTTTGAATTTGAGCATTAGCAATATGTTTACAATTCCATGTTAGCAAATAATCTATATTGTGAATTGTCGCTACAGCAATATGAATTGCATCATCTGAGGCTTTAGGCGGTAAATTACTTTGTTGGAGAAATTCTAATGCTAAAATTTTGACTTCTTCATTGAGTCGAAGAATAGGAATATTTTTTTGCATTTCCCTTCTTTTAATTGCCATTTCTTGATCTCCTTTTTGAACTTCATCAATTACAACTTGAGAAATATAAAGAGCAAATTTATCTTTTCTTTTATTCCACCATCTTTTTGTTATTTCTGCATTTGCCATGACTATTAAATTTTTACTTAATCGAGCAGTTAAATAACCAAAGAAGCTAGTTTCTAAATAAACTTTTTCCTTCACAAATTTTTGTTAACTTTACTTATTTTTTATTGTTAAATATGAACTTTTTTTTCTCAAAAGGTGGAAATAAATCCACCACGATTTTATTGTTTATGCCCCTTCTCTCAATTTGTCTAAGACGCTTCGATCTTCTAAAGTGGAAGTATCCCCTGCAATCTCTTGCCCAGAAGCTAAACTACGCAACAATCGACGCATAATTTTACCCGATCGAGTTTTCGGCATTCCCTCGGTAAATCTGATGTCTGCAGGACGAGCGATCGCACCGATTTCTTGAACTACATGGGCTTTAAGCTCATTTGCCAACTCATCGCTAGGGGTGAAATCACCTTCAAGGGTGACAAAGGCACAAATATCTTCCCCTTTTACCTCGTCTGGTTTACCTACAACGGCGGCTTCTGCTACGGCAGGATGAGAAACAAGAGCCGATTCTACCTCCATCGTACCTAAACGATGCCCAGACACGTTAATCACATCGTCCACACGCCCCATTACCCAGAAATAACCGTCTTCATCCCGTCTCGCACCATCTCCTGCAAAGTACAAGTACTGTCCATCTTTTGGTGCAATATGCTCCCAATAAGTATTACGGAATCGATCGGGCTCACCATATACTGTACGCATCATACCGGGCCAAGGATGCTTAATTACCAGATAACCCCCCTCGTTATCTCCTACGGGATTACCGTCTAAGTCCACAATATCCGCCATAATACCGGGAAAAGGATGGGTAGCTGAACCGGGTTTTGTCGGTGTTGCACCGGGTAAAGGAGTAATCATAACCCCTCCTGTTTCTGTTTGCCACCATGTATCGACTATGGGGCATTTTTCCTTGCCTATCACCTTATGATACCACATCCAAGCCTCTGGGTTAATGGGTTCGCCCACAGTGCCTAAAAGTCTTAAAGATGATAAATCACGGGCGTTAGGATGATGTTCACCCATTTTAATAAAGGCACGAATCGCAGTAGGGGCAGTGTAAAAAATATTTACGCCGTATTTCTCGATTACATCCCAAAAACAACCCAGATTAGAAGGACGAGGTACTCCTTCATACATAACAGTAGTAGCACCGTTAGAAAGAGGTCCATAAACGATGTAACTATGCCCTGTAATCCAACCCACATCAGCAGTACACCAATAAACATCATCGTCACGAAGATCAAAAATCCACTTAGTTGTCATGTGAGAGTAAAGATTATACCCCCCCGTAGTGTGGACGACTCCTTTCGGTTTACCAGTACTGCCACTGGTGTAGAGAATAAATAGCATATCTTCACTATCCATCATTTCTGCTTCGCAATGGGCAGATACTCCTGCTTGTAAGTCATGCCACCAATGATCTCTACCAGCTTCCATGTGTACTTTTTCTTTGGTGCGTTGTACCACTAACACGTTTTGGACACTAGGGGCTTGATTATGTTCGATCGCACTGTCCACTTGACTTTTAAGGGCTACAACTTTATCTTTACGGAAACCACCATCAGCAGTAACCACTAATTTAGCTTGAGCGGCGTTAATTCTATCTCTCAAGGCTTCTGCACTAAAGCCTCCAAATACGACACTATGCACCGCCCCAATTCTGGCACAAGCTAACATGGCGATGGCACTCTCAGGAATCATGGGCATATAAATTGCTACCACATCACCTTTTTTCACCCCTAATTGCTTCATCACATTGGCAAATTGACACACTTCCCGATGGAGTTGAGCATAAGTTAAAGTACGGCTATCCCCCGGTTCGCCTTCCCAAATAATAGCGGCTTTGTTGCGTCTCCAAGTTGTCAGATGTCGATCGAGACAATTATAAGAAATATTTATCTTTCCATTGGTAAACCACTTCGCAAAAGGAGGGTTACTCCAGTCTAAAACTTGATCCCATGCTTTAAACCAATGTAGTTCTTTATTGGCTAGTTCTTCCCAAAAAGCAGTAGGATTCTCAATAGAACGTTGATATAGTGCTTGATATTCTTTCCAATTTGTAATATGAGCTTGTTGTGAAAAATCAGCAGGGGGGCTAAAAGTACGTTTTTCTTTTAAAATAGATTCGATCGTGGGTTGTGTCATATATAAAGTTTACTTATCTACAAACGATGCCTAAAATTACAACATAACCGATTTTGTGCTTTTCAACTATTAATTTTTGTTTTTTTTTGATACAAATTCTCGTTTACTATCGAAATCTTAAATTAGTCGAAAATAAAATATATAATCTCTAATTTTCCTGAGTTACTTATAATAGTTAGTCAAGAAAAGTAAATTCAGAAACATGAGAGGAGGAAACATGAATCATAGTATTAGCAATGGTAACAAGGTGACAAAAGGAGTACCTGATTTGTTAGACCCTAATATCCTAAAATCTGCTAGAAATATATATCAAACCTATTGTTATTTTCATGTTAAGTTAGTGAAACCTCCCATAGGGGTAGCGATCGATCGAACTACCCATAGAGGGCAATTATTATTTACAAAAAAACCCATTTTATTACCATGGGAAAACTTTATTCCCATAAGTCAAATTGAGTCAGAAATTTAGTATTTTATCTCTAACTAGGGTATTGACAGGAAAAGCTCGATCGAGCTATAATGAACGATTGTGTGTTAAATCATGTTCGGATCAGGTAAAAGAAGCAGAAAACAACCCTGCTACCTGTACGGCAGTATCAAAAAAGGAAATTAATATGACTTACGCAGTAATCGAAATCTGTGGTAAACAACTTAAAGTTGAAGCCGGTAGATTTTATGATGTCGATCGAATTGATGTAGAATTAGACGGTGAATTAAGCATTGATAAAGTGTTATTAATTCATCATGAAGATCAAATTCATGTAGGACAACCTTATATTGAAAATGGTAGCGTTAGCGGTACAATTATCGGTCATCGTCGGGGTAAAAAGGTTATCGTATATAAAATGAAACCCAAAAAGAAAACCCGTAAAAAAAGAGGACATAGACAAGAATTAAGCCGTTTCTTGATTAACTCTATCAGTTTAGGAGATAATGTGTTAGCACAAGAATCTATCCCTACGGTAGAAACAGAGGTTGCCGTTGAGGTATAAGATTAAGGAAAATATATTTAATATATATAATAAATTAACAAGGAGTAAAAATTAATGGCACATAAGAAAGGTACAGGTAGTACTAGAAACGGAAGAGACTCTAATTCTAAACGCTTAGGCGTAAAACGTTATGGTGGTGAATTAGTTAAAGCTGGTAACATTTTAGTTCGTCAACGTGGCACTAAAATCTATCCGGGTAACAATGTTGGTATCGGCAAAGATGATACTCTTTTCGCTTTAATCGAAGGTATTGTTACATTTGAGTATAAAACCGCTAGTCGTAAAAAAGTTAGTGTTTATGCTGTAGAAGCAACACCTGCTTCTTAAATTTAACGACTCTTTCCAAAAAAAAATGTAGGGGTTGAACAATGTTCAACCCTTTTTCTTTAATGAGCATTTAACTTGTATATAATTTTATGAAAAATCAATAAATATTCACCATTCTCCACCTGCCTTATATGTATCTATAGCAAAGTCAGATGTCTGATAGGTCATTTAAGCGGGTGGGGGGAATCGAACCCCCATCATTAGCTTGGAAGGCTAAGGTTTTACCACTAAACTACACCCGCAGGTTTATTTCAAACACATTTAATAATATAACGTAAAATTTTGAACTTGTCAATCACAATGGCAAATAAATAAAACTTTCTTTTATCATTTACTGCTAAACTTTTTTCCTGTCATTGCGAGATGACGAAGCAACCGCCTTTACGGCTTAATTGATTTTTGGTACTCTTTACATAAATGACTTAAGGCACATTCGCCACAATTAGGCTTTCTAGCATTACAAACGGCTCGACCATGATAAATTATACTGATAGAGAAATTCTCCCATTCTGGTTGGGGTAATAATTTCATCAAATCTTGCTCAATATGTATAGGATTGGATTTTGTAGTTAACCCTAGACGGTTACTTAGTCTTTTAACGTGGGTATCCACTGTTACCCCTTCAATGATGCCAAAAGCGTGGGCTAATACCACATTAGCTGTTTTTCGAGCAACTCCTGCTAGGGTTAATAATTCTTTCATAGTTTGAGGCACATTACCGTTAAATTCTGTCACGATTCTTTGACAAGCTAAGTGAATATTTTTGGCTTTATTGCGATAAAATCCTGTAGAACGCACTAAATCTTCTATTTCGGTTCGATCGCCATTGGCAAAACTTTCGGCGGTGGGAAAGCGTTTAAATAGGGCTGGGGTGACTTTATTGACTCTTTCATCGGTACATTGAGCGGATAAAATAGTTGCTACTAATAATTGTAACGGAGTTTCATAGTTTAAACTACAGGTAGCGTTAGGATAAAGTTGTTTTAGTATTTTTAATATTTCGATCGATTTGCGTTTTTTTGTCATCATTGATTATGAAGAAGTCTAATAGCAATATACTTCAAATTTAAGCCACTTTTTCTCTTGTTTATTATACTCAATAACTTATCAATATTAATCTAAATATCTTCAGCAAAAATAACTCCTTCATAAATATCTGAAAAAGGTATTTCAAAATCAATTTTTCCTAGTTTTAATATCTGATTTTCTCCTAAATACTCTTTAAATCTCCACTCATTGTCAGATTCTTTAATAAATTGTTCTACAGAAAAACTATATTGATCAATTAAAATATATTCTTGAAAAGATTCGATCGAACGATAGCTTTTAAATTTTTCTCCCTTGTCATAATTTTGGGTGGAATTAGATAAAACTTCAATAATTACGAGGGGATTTGTGACGATTGTTTGTTTATCGCTTTCATAAATGGTTCGATCGTGAATAATCATAATATCAGGATAGGTATAACGTCTCTCAACAGGTATAGAAAGACGCACATCATTGATATAAATGTCGTAACTTTTCCCCCTGAAAGCCGATTTAAAATGAAAATAAAAATTACCAGCTATTTTATTATGATTAGTTGTACCTCCTGTCATGGCAATAATCTCCCCGTCATGGTATTCACTTTTATATTCGGCGGTTTCTTCTAACTCTAAATATTCTTCCACTGAGTAGTAAGTTTTTTCTAGTTGAGCAATCATGATTTTTTCTTATTGATAGCTATTACATTATTTTAAACTAATTTTTTTGCTTGTAGTGAGAGCTTTAGCCCTTTATAATAACATTCATTTTTTACTAATCGATTATTTCGCTTTTATCGGTAGGAATTTTTAAACTAAAATTAATCACGATCGACTTATTTTCACAACTAACATTAGTTATATTTACCACACTTTTTTCCGCCAATAATTCACTAATAGACGACTGAGGCGATAAGGCACATTTATAACCAGCACCCTCTAACCATTCACAAATACTGCGATAATTGTCGATTCTTTCTTCTGATTTATCTAATAAAACCTTGATATATTTATAGACACTGGCACATAAATCTGTTTTCACCCCATTACGATCTTTTCCTAATTTCTCGGCAATTTCTGTCGGACTATGACCTAATAATAACGCCCGAAGATGTAGTTTTTCCATCGGTGTTAAAGGTTTTCCTTTAGCATAGGTTAAGTCTGCATAAAGAGTTTTTAAATCCCACTGCTGATGAGCTTCAGTAAATTGTTCATCCTTAATCATTGGCTCGATCGTATCCTTATTCTAATTTACTAACTTTATCCTAACATAATTCCTATTATAAGTTAGAAGTAATTTATACCCTAGTTAGATTACTATAAGATTGTAAAAATTTATTATCTTATTAATAAAGTTTACTCATAAGTTACTTAATTACTTCTATGAATTTTTCACTTCCTAACCTCTTTGCTAATCTGAGGACTAAATCCGTTGAAATCACCCTAATTCTACTATTTGTGATTTGGACTCCTCTCTTGATTAATAGTACCTTACAAATTCAACATTCTTGTTATCCTCTGATAAAAGTTAGTCAACTTCCCGATATATGTAAACGTTGTCCTGATGGTACAAAACCTCCTTGTGAAATAAAACCTAAACTTTGCTCTGATGGTACAAATCCTCCATGTCCAATAATAATAGATCCTCATCCTGACCCTGTACTGATAGCAGGAACTGGGGCAGTCATAATTGGTGCAGGATTAGCGATCGCCGGTGCCCCTTTATTGGTAGTAGCGGGAATTGGTGCAAGTTCTTATTTTGTGATTAAAAGTATTCTTGAACAATTAAATTAAACATTCATCAACACAGGAAATAACTATGAACCCAGAAACACAGTCTCAGGACATCACCCCTTCACAAACCAATCCTTCTAACATCATCCCAGATAAGGAAAAGATAGAATTATCCCCTCCATTACCGCAAGAAAATTTTATGACAAAAAATCATCAATTCGCTTTTTCATCGAATTTGAAAACTATTTTTCTCGGTGGAATTTTATTTGTAGCTATTATTGCTACTGTGTCAATTTTTTCAGGAGATCATATCATCTGTTTATTTAGTCCAGATTGTAAAATTGATCCTCCTTCTGTAACTGGTAATTTGTGGGCATTTCTTGGCGGTATAGCAGGTTATGCGATCGCTACTACAATGGGAATCCCTTTACTTCCTGCGGTGGGCATTGCCGTAGGAATTTGGTTATTAATGCAAATTTCTTAATAAAATTATAGTTTATACTTAATACTCAATATGAATGTAATTGAAATAGAACAAGCATCTAAAAAATTCAGAAAAAATGTATTTTCTCCTACTAACGAGGTTTTAGAAAATATTAATTTAAACCTCAAACAAGGTGAATTTTTAGTCTTAAAAGGTGAAAATGGTTCAGGAAAAACAACCTTATTAAACTTAATTTTAGGCTTGGTTAAACCTACAAATGGAACGGTTAAATTAATGGGTTTATCTCCTCAAGATTCCCTTTCTAAAATGAAAATAGGTTATGTACTGCAAAATACTGGAATACCGAGCAATATTAAAGTAAAAGAGTTAATTTCTTTATGGCAAAGTTATTACGTTAACTCTTTAACTATAGAAGAAGTTTTAAGAAAAGTCGATTTAGAAGATCAAGCAGAATCTTGGGCTACAGACTTATCAGGAGGACAAAAACAAAGGTTATATTTTGCCTTAGCATTAGTGGGAAATCCAACTTTATTAATATTAGATGAACCCACCAGAAATTTAGATGAAAGTGGTTATAATGCCTTCTGGAAAGAGATTGAAAAATGTCGTGAAGAAGGTACAACAATTCTAATGGTAACAAATAATAAATCTGATCAAGAAAAATTAGATATATTAAAGCCAAGAATCGTTACTTTAACAAAACACTCTAAAGTTTCTGGTAACAGTCAATTAACAGAAAATTCTGAGGATATATCCTCAACACAAATCACCACTGCTGACTCTTTAAATCAAATAAAATCTCCCTCTTATTTAAAGATGTTGTTCCAACAAATCAACTTTGAAGTAAAACAAATTTTACGCACTCCTTTATATTTATTAGGAATATTTATTGTTCCTTTTTTAATTCCATTTTTACTTAGATTATCAGGAAATACAGATGATCAAAGATTATCATTAACTGCTATTTGCGGTATATTTTTATTCACGATCGTTATTGATAGATTTGCTAAAAGAATTGTGGTAGAACGATCGGAAAAATGGTTAAATTTATTAAAAGCAACACCACTATCACCTATTTTATATATTGGGGCAAAATTAACGGCAATTAGCTTAGTTTGTGGAGTTTTTACGGTAACTTATTTTACTTTAATAACATCAATCGCACATATTGAAGTTGTTAATAATTTATCAACTCTTATTTCAGTGTTAATTATTGGCATTATTCCTTTTGGTTTATTAGGAATTACATTAGGTTTTGTTCTCGAACCAAAAAGTGCGGATTCTATTTTAGGATATTCATTATTATTAATTCCACTTCTTTGTTGGTTATTACCGATACCTATTCCCGATAAATTTTCTTGGCTAAAAGATATATTAGTATTATTGCCTTTTTATCATTATCGTACCTTAGTAGAATCGGTAATAAATAATGGAAGTAATAGTTTAATTTTTCTCAATACACTTTGGTTAATTTGGGCAACATTTCTTTTTTATTATTTAGCGGTTTTATCCTACCAAAGAGAAAAAGTTATTCAAAGATAATAGTAACAAAAAAGGTGGGCATTGCCCACCCTACAATTATAATTAAATCATGCAGAAATCAAATTTAAGTAGTTGATAAAAGGTTTAAAATCTTTATCAGAAAATAAAAGAGGAAGATTATTTTCTATGCAAAAAGTGGCAATAATTACGTCATTAGTTTTTCTAATAGTGATGCCTTTTTTCCTTAAATATCTATAATTTTCAGCACTTTTAATGGCTAATTCAATACCTAATAAAGAGTAAATTTTTAAAGAAGTTAATAGGGTTTTTGCAGTTTCATAATCTCGATCATTTTTAAAACCTTGTAATACTTCAGTTAAAATAATATCTCCAATAACCACAGGATGAGTTGATAAATATAAATCTAATTTTGTTACCTCTTTTGTTTCATTCCCATTAAAATAATCAATCCAGACGCTAGAATCAACTAAAATCATTAATCTAACCTCATTTCTTCAAGATTTCCCTCCCATTTTAATTTTCCTTTAAATTTTTTAATTTGCTCTTGTTTTTTGAGATTAATTAAGGTTGTTAAACTTAATTCTATTACTTCTTTTTCAGTTTTTAAACCAGTTATTTTCATGGCATCATTAATCAATCTTTGTATTTCCATAATTATTAGTTAAATTATTTATCTTTTAGTAAGAAAAATCGAGCTTTTTAACATTATCGATTTCTTTAATGGTTTTTGCTTCCCCTTCATACTTTAAACACCCAGCAACATCTGTTAATTTAGTTTCAGGAAAAACTTTTTTAGGTTTTAATAAAATACCATCACCAACATTAATCATAATTAATTCTTGATCATGTTCCCAATTAAATTTATCTCTTAATATTTTCGGAATAATAACTTGCCCTTGACTTGATAATTTAGTAATTTCCATTGATAAATATTATTGCTATTGTTTATATTTTAGTTGTTATATCATTCTACTGATGAAATTTAAACCCAACCTACAATATAAGTGAGTGAGCAGAACTTATACAATAGTTATTATCCGATAATCTCCATTGCTGATAAATGTTAATTGCTATTCGCATCGATAATTTTGCTTTAGTTGATCACTTAGAGTTAGAATTTGGTAGTGGTTTAAATGTCCTCACGGGAGAAACGGGGGCAGGAAAATCGATTATTCTCGATGCCATTGATGTGGTGTTAGGGGGTAAGGCAAATCAACGGATGATTCGTAGTGGCGAAAAAAAAGCCATTGTAGAGGCTAGTTTTCATAGTAATCCTGATTTGGAAACTTGGTTAGATTCTCAGGAAATAGAGTCTTTCCACGATGGCACTGTGGTTTGTAGTCGAGAGTTAACTATTGGGAAAGATAATTTTCGCTCTCGTTGTCGTGTTAACGGAGTTGTAGTCAATAAAAATATTATCACCCTTCTGCGCGATCGACTTTTAGAAGTGACAGCCCAAAATGAAACAGGGCAATTACTTTCTGCTAGTAATCAACGAGATTTATTAGACGACTACGGCGGAAAAGAGTTAATTAATCAACGAAACCTTGTCAGTCGCTCATTTGTGGAAACTCAACAAGCCTTAGAAACTTTAGAAAAATGTCGTGACTCCGAACAACAAAGGTTACAAAGACTAGATTTGATTCAACATCAAATTAAAGAATTGAGTGCCATTCACTTACAATCCGCCGATGAATTAGAGCATTTGGAGATTGAAAGTGATCGACTTACTCATGTAGTAGAGCTGCAACAATTGAGTTATCAAGCCTATCAGTTACTCTACCAGAGTGAATCGGACGAAAATCCAGCAGTAACGGATATTTTAGCTAAAGTTGAGCCTTTAGTGCAGGATATGGCAAATTATGACAAAGAATTAACCCCTATTTTGGAAATTATCCAAGAAGCCTTAAATCAAGTTGTGGAGGCAGGGCAACAAATCTATAGTTATGGGGCAGGGTTAGAAGCCGATCCTGATAGACTAGAGGAGGTAGAAGAGCGTATTAGACTATTAAAACGGATTTGTCGCAAATATGGACCAAAATTAGAGGATGTTATCGAATATTATGAAAGTTTGAAAAAAGAGTTAATCGAGTTAACCGACAATAGTAAATCCATCGATGAATTAGAACAAGAGTATCAGGCACATAATGCCAAATTACTCAAACTATGTACCAAATTAAGTCAATTAAGACAAAATGCTTCCCAAAAATTAGAAACTCAGCTTACCCAAGAGTTAAAACCCCTAGGCATGGCAAAAGTACAGTTTCAATGTCGAGTCACCGCCGTTAATCCTCATAGTATGGGTGCTGATCATGTAGAATACTATTTTAGCCCTAATCCGGGGGAAGATTTACAACCCTTAGCTATGACTGCTTCTGGAGGAGAAATGAGTCGCTTTTTGTTGGCTTTAAAATCCTGTTTTACAGAATCTCAAACTGATGCTAAAACCCTCATTTTTGACGAAATTGACGCAGGAGTATCAGGTAAAGTAGCCCAAGCCATTGCTGAAAAATTGCACAAATTGAGTAATCAACATCAAGTATTGTGTGTCACCCATCAACCTCTTGTAGCGGCTATGGCAGATGATCATTTTCGAGTCGAAAAACATCAGGTAAAATCCAGTGAAACCCAAGAGGTGAGAACGATCGTCAAGGTCACACACTTAGAACATCAAGAACATCGCCGAGATGAATTAGCCGAATTAACAGGAGGGCATTCTGCCGAAGAAGCCATTGCCTTTGCTGATTCTATCCTAGAAACTGCTAGTAAGTTAAAAAAACGATCGAACAGTAAGTAAGCTAGTTTGCATTTAAGTTTACCGATGAAGACAGGCAAAAGGCAAAAGTTGCCCTAAATCAATAGTTATTAGTATTTTTAACTATTAGAAAAAAATGCAAGTTAAATGCGTCTTAGCTTAGG
>NZ_JBLZFY010000046.1:0-33317 GCF_050753365.1 Geminocystis sp. CENA526 | reverse complement strand
CGGCGTTAGTGGCTTTAGCAAAGCGACCTGGAAATGACGAGCAAGTATTACAAAAAAAGGTAGAAGATATACTCAAAAATAATCGAATTTCAAATTATATTGAATATTCAATCACAAAAAAGATTAGCTATGATAAAGTATATATTGGTCATGGTTCACGTTCTCAATAGGGTTCACACTCTACTTTCAAACCTTTAAGGATTGAAAATTGTTAGACACAGTTAGAAGGCTTATAAAAAGCGGTTTTTATGGTTCATACTCACTTAAAAACGGTTAGAACGGGTTTTAAAACAAATTTTGAAATAACTTAACAATATATAGTACTCTCTACTTTTATCTACTTAATCCTCTGTAACTGTCATTAAACAAACATATCATACATTGAAAATGAGCAAGTTATGAGCAAATATAAGTATTAAATATAGATGAAACTTGTTAAAACGATAATGGGATAAGGGGTGTAGAGAGTGGGCGGAGCGAGACTCGAACTCGCACAACCGAAGTCGCCACATTTTGAGTGTGGTGCGTCTACCAATTTCGCCATCCGCCCGAATGGTTACTTTTCTCAGTATAACTCATTTTACCTTTTTTGATCAACTCATCATAACTGCTCGATCGAGCCCAATGTTCAATTTCTTTTGCACGAATAATCGGTACAGGATGAGTTAATTGTGCTGTTTGCATCTCCTGCAACATTTTCCCCATATCGCTTTCTCCCATAGTTTTATAATCCCTAACCTGCTCCATAAAAGCATCTAAACTCAGTTTATTGGCTATACTAGGAGAGCCTCCCGTTAATTTCATCAGTACAGACATCACGATTTGTGGCTTTTGTACTACCAATAAAGCCGATCGATCGCAGGAAAATTCGGCACAACGCACCCATTGCAATAATTGATTTTGTAGAGACTGAGCAAGTAAACCGCCCCAAGTGGGTATTAAACCTGCACCTAACACCATAATATTAGCAAGAGAAAGATAAACCCCGTGTTCACATTTTAAATGCCCTAATTCGTGGGCTATGACGGCTTTAATTTCCTCCTCCGTGAGGATTTCTAACAGGGAAGTGTGAATCACAATAAAAGGTTTTTTACCCCGAATCGCTAAAGTATAAGCATTAGGTACAGGATTTTGTTGAATATACAATTGAGGTACTTCAATATCCAATATTTCACACGCCGAAACTAATAAATTATGCAAATCGGGCAACTGTTTTTCACTAATCAAAATACTAGAAGCAAGATTATTGAGATAGAAAAAATCTTCCGCTACTCCTCCTAAAAGCCCTCTCATGGCTAAGTCTAATCCCGGAATTTGTTTTAATCTAGTGGTGGCTTGAAAATCTAGGGGATGACGAAAATGATCCGCCTTCAGTCCAATCAATTTTACAGTCATGGTTTTAGTCTATAAATAGTTTTTTCCACATTCTAACAACAAGGGCAGTAAACAAACGAAAAATCAAGAAAAGTTGATTTAATAATTCAAGTTTAAAAAAAAAGTTTCATTTTGATCACTTTTGTGTAATAATAAATATTAAGTTTTTGTAAATCTTTTACAAAAATTCTTGCAATATGGGGAGTATTTATATTACCCTAGTCTTACCTAATGTCTAAATAATCAAAAGGAACAAAACATATGCGTGGCGTACACAGAACTTCGACAACTCAAATGGAAGTAACCAGTATCCGTTTAGAGAAAACCCTCAAAGATAGCTTAAAATCCTTATCTGGTAGTCAAGGTTATCAAACTTTAATCCGAGATATTCTTTGGAATTATGTACAACAAAAATCTGGTGAATATCGTCCTAATTTTTCTAAAACTGATATTCGTGCAACCATTCCAGCTACTGCCAGAAAAGACGAAAGTTGTGTTTTAAGCGGTAAATTAATTTCTGAAGACGATGCAATGTTATTGGCTTTAACCATTCACGGTGATTTCGTACCCGTTACCGAAGAAGCCATCAATAAATAAACGCTTTCTCTTCGTTTTTTACTGAGTATAGGTGTTAGGTTTTAGGTTTTAGTTTTTGCTTCTTGTGTCATTGCGAGGCACGAAGCAATCTCTTCAGAGGTTAAAGGTTGAATCTCAAACTGACAATTAAAGTATTCTCCTGCTGATTCTGTTAATACAGAGACGATCGAACCTAGGGATAAAACAGGAATTTCAGGACGGGGAGGCATGGTATTAAAAACCTTCTGAAATAACACTATATCAGGATTTAAGACCATTGAACCGTGTTGGAGGACAAATTTGCCCTTTTTTAACTGTGAGCTACCGATAAACTTATTTCCATTTCGATCGATCAAATCCGCATTAGTCGCCAGTTTAAAGCAATTTGCGGACTGTAAATATTGTTTGTCAGGTTGTCCAAAATCCAAATCAACCCCCAACTTATGCCAACCTCGAATCAAAAATTGGCATATCTGTCGATACACTTGATCTAAATTGCCCTGTAAATCAGAAGTGACTACCATATAAGTTAAATCCCCTTGGTGTAATACTCCACGACCACCACTAGGACGTTTCACTAAATCTAAGGGTTTTCCCTGATAAATAATATTATGCCAATGGCTAGGAAAGTGGCGTTTTTGACTCACCCCCAAAGAAATCGCAGGGGGATTCCATGTATAAAATCTTAGGGTAGGGGGATGATTGTATTTTTCATGTTGCATTAATAGCCATCGATCGATCGTCATGTGTAACGCACCATCTGCTTCCATTAAGGGTATCAAACGCCATGTTTTCATATCGTTGGGTTGATGTACAAAACCTAACAAAATTCCTGTTGTTGTCAAATAAAATTTGAGAGATTGCTTCTGATTTATTCAGTAAACCCTAATTAAATAAAGGTAATAAAAGAGTCACAAAGTAATAAACTAAAGGAGCAGTAAATATATAGCTGTCAGTTCGATCGAGTATGCCCCCATGCCCCGGAATCAACTCACCAGAATCTTTCACACCAGCATCTCTTTTCATCATAGATTCGAGTAAATCACCGAATAAACTCACAATACCGATGAGTAATCCTAATAATAACCCCGTGATTTGCCAATATGCCCAATCTAAAAACCAAGCACCACCCATACCAACTAACATACTTCCAGCAATACCAAAGAATGAACCCTCAACGGTTTTTTTCGGGCTAATATTAGATAGTTTCGTCTTACCAAAATTTTTGCCCACCAAATAAGCACCAATATCTGCCGCCCAAATACAAGCCATAGCAAGAAAAGTAATTTTCAGTGCATCGGGATAGGAATGAAAATCGAAAATACGACTAGGGAAATAACCATCTAAAGGTAAATTAGGAATATTGGGAATACTTTGCGCGTAGGCTTGATCTTGCCCTAAACTTACTCTTAGGCGTATCCAATAACTAGGCAAATATCCAGCGTAAAATAATCCCAAAATTGAGCTAGAAATATCCGCAATAGTCGCTAATTTTGGTAAAAATAAGAGGTAAAAACAAATTAACGCCCCTGCTAAGGCAAAAGTTGCATCGGTTAAACTAGGCACAAATGTCGCAGTAATCAATAAAAATTGTGATACTACCATCGTAGTTTTGACGGCTGGTTCAATACCCTTAGCTTTTACCAGACGAAAATACTCAATTTGGGCAAGATAGACGAGGATACCAAAGCAGATAGTAAAATAGAATCCCCCCAGTATAATCATAACTAAAGCTAGGGCGATCGCCACGATCGAGCTTATGGTTCGAGTATAGGGCATATTTAAAAATAGACAAATATTTGGAACTAATCTTCTATTTTATCTTAAAATCATTGATTGAGAGTGAGTAAAAGGCAAAAGGCAATAGAGTTTTAATTATTTTTATGATTTACACTTTCAGATAATTTATGGAAATGATAGAATGTTGTTAAATCAGTAAATCTGAGAGATTTAGTGTTAATCTTACAAAAACATGGAATTTTAAACAATATTAAAACAATATTAATTAGTATCTTGTCAAAAAATGAATATTACTATTCCCGATGATATTATTCAAGGCACAAATCTTAACGAAAAAGAGTTAGAAATCGATCTAGCTTTATGGTTATATAAACAAAATAAAATTAGCAGTGGAAAAATAAGAGCATGGTTAGATTTAACAGTTTTAGAATTTCAAGAAGAATTAGCCAAGAGAAATCTTGATATTAATTATGATGTAGAAGATCTTAATCAAGATATAAAAACTTTAACAAGTCTAGGACTTTTATGATTATTGTTAGCGATACTTCTTCTATTACTAATTTAGCTGCAATTAATCAGTTACATTTATTAAAATTATTATATAAATCAATTATTATTCCTCAAGCCGTTTATTTAGAATTAACAAAAAACAATGTACCGGGTAAAAAAGAAGTTCAAACCTTATCATGGATTCTTACTAAATCAGTACAAAATAAAGAAGAAGTTGAGCATATTTTAAACAGTACAAATAATATTCATTTGGGGAAAATTGAAGCTATTATTTTAGCAATAGAAATCAACGCAAATCTTTTATTAATGGATGAAAAACGTGGTAGAAATCTAGCTTTATCTTATCAACTGTCAGTAACAGGATTATTAGGAATTTTACTTCAAGCAAAAGACAAAAAATTAATTTCTTCGGTTAAAATGTTAATGGATGATATGATCAAAATAGCAAATTTTCGTATTAGTAAAGAACTTTATCAAAAAATGTTAAATGTCGCCCAAGAATCATAATTAATTAGTCAATTTTATGGTTAATAATTTTACAGAAATATGTCGCCTTGCCAAAGAGAGTCAAATAGGAAAACATCTTCCTAATAATCTTTATGTGCATATTTCAGCACTAATATTTTTAGATAATATTCTTCAAGATTACGAAAAAACAGCTAGAGAATTAATTAATAACACTGATTTTGATTTAGTTAAATTTAACCTAGAAGAGCCTAAAATATCTTATCTTTTTTATCCTGATTTTGACACGAATCCTCATCCTGCCCTGCAAAAAAGTATCATCGTTAATCTAGTTGAAAAAACAACTAAAGTGATGGATTATAGTAACTCTAATAATCCTCCTATTCTTCATCGCAAAGAAACATTTATACATCCCGATTATCCCCATTATCAAAAGTTTAAACATCTCACTTTTATTGAAGAAAATATAGGTTTATTAGACAACGCTCGTTATATTGGTACGCAGAAAGAATGGCAACAATTATTAAATGATCATTCTCTCACTTTTATTGATCATAATTTAGTGTGCAATTTAGACAATAACCCTCAAGAATTTATTAAAATCGATCGACATAAAGCCGCAATTCATCGTAATAGACTTTCTCGCCCAGTTAATTTAGCTTTAGAAGCAGGTTTATTTTCTGAAGAAACTACTTTTTTTGATTATGGATGTGGCCATGGTTTAGACGTTAAAATAATGGCAGAAAAAGGTTATGAAAGTAGCGGTTGGGATTTGTTTTATCAACCGAATAACCCTTTAAAAAAAGCGGATATTGTCAATTTAGGTTATATCATTAATGTCATTGAAAATGTCGCTGAAAGACGAGAAGCCTTATTAAAAGCATGGACATTAACTCAACAGGTTTTAATTGTCGCAGCCCAAGTGTTAATCGACGATCGACAAAAAGGATTTATGGTATATGGTGATGGTATCGTTACCGAAAGAAATACTTTTCAAAAATATTATGATCAAGAGGAGTTAAAAACTTATATTGAAAATGTCTTAAATCAAGAAGCCATCCCCGCAGGTTTAGGAATTTATTTTGTCTTTCGAGATAAAGAAAAAGCGAACAATTTTCGAGCCTCTCGTTTTCATTCTAGGGTAAGGACTCCTAGGGTTTTACAACCTCTGAAAAAGTTTGCTGATTACCAAGAATTATTAACTCCTCTGATGAATTTTTATACAGAAAGAGGAAGATTACCCCAAAAAGGAGAGTTAATTCAAGAAGCACAAATTAAAGCAGAATTTCGGACATTTAAACAGGCTTTTAAAGTTATTTTACAGGTAACAAATGAGTCTGAATGGGATACCATTGCCGATCGAAGAAGACAAGATATATTATTATATTTAGCCCTCAGTCACTTTACCACACGCCCCACTATTCGCCAACTATCCCCAGTGTTAAAAGCCGATATAAAAGAGTTATTTGGCAACTATCAAGCGTCTTGTTTTTTAGCCGATGAAATGTTAGTTACCTTGAGAAATCTTAACATAATTAAGCAAATTTGTCAAGAATTAAAAGTAGGAAAAACTTTTGAAAAAAGTTATTTAGTTCATCTTGATATGTTAGATTCTTTACCCACATTACTGAGACTTTATGAAGGTTGTGCCAGTCGTACGATCGGAAGGATGGAGGGGGCAAATTTAATCAGATTTTACTTTAATATTCCCCGTATTAGTTATTTATATGTACCAGATTTTGAGGAGAAAAAAGAGCCAAAATTAAAAACTACCATGTCGATCGATCTGCAAGATTTAAGGGTACAATATCGTAACTATTCCCATGAACAAAACGCCCCAATTATTAAAGATAAACACCTTTTAAAAATAAGAGAAATTGACGAATAAAAATTTAATTATACCTAAAATGTAGGTTGGGTTAGCGACAGCGTAACCCAACAAAAAAGCCATTAATATTAATATTTTCTTAAAATTTGAACCATTAAAAAAACTATAGGTACAATGAGAGCAAAAGCTAAATTTATTAGCTAACTTGTTATCAAAATTTAAAAGTTTTTTATGTCAAAAATCAAAATTGGAATTAACGGCTTCGGTAGGATTGGCAGACTGGTGTTTCGTGCGGGTTTAGAAAATCCAGACATCGAATTTGTGGGAATCAATGATTTAGTACCTCCTGAAAACATTGCCTATCTTCTCAAATACGACTCTACCCACGGTAAATTTAACGGTACAGTAGAAAGCAGTGCTGAGGGTATCATCGTTAATGGAAAACTTATCCCTTGTATGTCTGTACGCAATCCCGAAGAATTGCCTTGGGGGGAATTAGGTGCTGACTATGTAGTAGAAGCAACGGGATTATTTACCGACTTAGAAGGCGCTGGAAAACACTTAAAAGCTGGTGCGAAAAAAGTTGTCATTTCTGCACCTACAAAAGAACCCGATAAAGTTCCCACTTTACTCATGGGGGTAAATCATACTAATTACAATCCTGATACGGATCATGTGGTTTCTAACGCTAGTTGTACTACCAACTGTTTAGCACCCATCGCCAAAGTTATCGATGATAATTTCGGTTTAGTGGAAGGGTTAATGACGACAATCCATGCCATGACAGCAACACAGCCTACGGTAGATGGCCCTAGTAAAAAAGATTTAAGGGGTGGACGTAGTGCAACACAAAACATCATTCCAGCCTCCACAGGGGCGGCAAAAGCGGTGGCTTTGGTGTTACCGCAACTCAAAGGAAAGTTAACGGGTATGGCGTTTAGAGTACCTACTCCCGATGTTTCGGCGGTGGATTTAACCTTTAAAACCGAAAAGGCTACCACCTATCAAGCTATTTGTGACGCAATGAAAGAGGCTTCTGAAGGGGAATTGAACGGGGTTTTAGGTTATACTGAAGACGCTGTAGTATCTTCCGATTTTATTACAGACCCTCGATCGAGCATATTTGATGCCACAGCAGGAATGCAACTTAACTCTAACTTTTTCAAGGTAATTTCTTGGTATGACAACGAATGGGGTTACTCTAATCGGATGATTGATTTAATCTTGTTTATGGCAAATAAATAAAGGTTATTTTTTATGAATAAAAAACGGGTTTTTAAGCCCGTTTAAACTGTGTTAATAATTAGAAATTTTCTGTTTTTTTCGGATCAACTGTACCCGGGCGATTAAAGAATAAGTTACCTGCAGAGTCGTTTTGATAAATACATTCTATGCGAGGAGAACTTTCTAAAGTACCTGTAAATCCAAAGGTATTCATGCGATTTTTACACTGTCTAACTTGTTCATCGGTAACTAATTTTTGTTGTTCTAAAATTGACCAATTATTCTTTCTTAATACACACCCCGGTTTCATATTTGGTTGGGTTACATAGACATTAAAAGGATTGAGGGTGATAAATACTCTTAAATCTGAGACGATGGCACTTGCCCCAAATTGTACACAAATTTCGGGATTCGGCGCACTTCGATCGATCACTTCCCTTGAAGCTACATTAGGAGTACTTATAGTTTGTCCAGAACTTAAAGCAATACCAACACCAATACCCAAGATAAAAATACCTGCACAGATAGCCACGATGGTATAGTTTAAACCTTCCATGAAAGAGGGGGGTTTATTATTATTAGGTTTACGGGGTTGTGAATAGTCGTCGTAAGGATAAGTGTTTCTTGATCTCGGTTGCCGTTTCATTCCTTTTTTGGTTAGAAGATAGGATTTGTATATATTATAAATATTTTCTGCTCTCAATTGAATAAGTACTTGAAAATCAAGCTAATTTTGACAGGTTGTCTATTGACCTAGTAAATTAAATAGTTGATGATAAATGAGTCAAAAGATCACAAATTAAGGTTTTAATTTTTAATGCTCAAAGTCAAAAACTGTTCTTTCCTATTAATAACAATAGCTTCTTTATTATTCGTTAATACTAACAAAATTGAGGCACAAAATAACCATCATCATCAGAAAGAAAAATCAACCCATAATCATACTCACAAATCGATCGAACTGTCCGATAATGATACCATTCCCACTATAAAAATTATCGTATCTCCTGATAAGGTTAAAGGCTGGAATTTAGAAATTCAAAGCAGTAATTTTGTCTTTAAACCAGAAAATATCAATCAAAATAGTAATATAAACGAAGGTCATGGTCATTTATATATTAATGGCGAAAAAATAACGAGAATTTATAGTAATTGGTATCACATTCCCGAATTACCCAAAGGGAAAAATGAAATTAAAGTTACCCTTAATACCAACCTCCATGAAGACTTGATGTATAAAGGGAATGTTATTCAGGATGTTGTTATCATTCAACATTAGCATTTTATTTAAGTATTACAAGAGACTCGATCGCACTTTCCTTCCACAATAACTTCATATTTTGTCACGGTTAAGCTCGATCGAACTCCCGTTAAAGTAAGATTAGGAAAAGCATCCCAAGGAATATCCTCAATTTGTCCACAACACTGACAACGAAAATGATGATGGGGTGAAATATTCGCATCATAACGACAAACCCCCTCCTCCAACAAAACCTGTCGCACTAATCCCACTTCTTGCAAAGTCTGTAAAGAAAGATAAATCGTGGCTTGAGATAAAGTAGGCACATCTTGATTTAAGTCAGACAAAATTTGTTCCGCCGTAGGGTGATCTGTCCTATGGAGTAAATTAGTATAGACAGCAAATCGCTGAGGGGTGACTCTTAAACCCTTTGATTTTAAAGTTTGAATAATACTATTTTTATCGTACATTTTTCAAAGTTTTGATCGAATACTCTTTAATCTAGCATAACAAAATAAAATAATTCTTGTTATTGACAAATTCTTAAATAAGAGTTATTCTTAAATGAGAGGCAAAAATTGCCCTTAAGAATCAAGTAACTATAATTACAATTACTTTTGGAGTATAAAAATGGCTGTAATCGAAAAAGTACCTAGCGTTGTATTTAAAACCCGTGTGCGTGACGAATCCATCCAACCTAATCCTTACCGTTGGGAAGACAAAACCACCGAACAAATTTTTGGCGGTAAAAAAGTAGTTGTATTCTCTTTACCCGGTGCATTCACCCCTACTTGTTCTTCTAATCACCTTCCCCGTTATGAAGAATTATACGAAGAATTTAAAGCCCTTGGTGTGGACGAAATCATCTGTGTATCTGTAAATGATGCCTTCGTAATGTTCAAATGGGGTAAAGAAATCGGTGCTAAAAATGTATTTTTATTACCTGATGGCAACGGTGAATTTACCCGTAAAATGGGTATGTTAGTTGAGAAATGTAACTTAGGATTTGGTCCTCGTTCTTGGCGCTATTCTATGTTAGTTAATGACATGACGATCGAAAAAGTCTTTGTAGAAGAAGGATTCTCTGATAACTGTCCTACCGATCCTTTTGAAGTATCTGACGCTGATACCATGTTAGCTTACCTCAAAGGCGAAACTCCTGCTGGTGTTTGTGAACCCCGTAAAGAGTTTGTAGGTTAATAAGATTATTATTTTGTAGAACAAAAAACTCATAGGAGGGGTAAAACTCTGTTATGGGTTATTTTTATGAGGCATTTAACTTAACTTTTTTACGGTTATCACCTGAGTTCGACATAAAATTTTAGGTGATGTAAAGGTGTCAGGTGTTAGGTTAAAGAATTGATTAAAAATATATCTTAATTGATTTTTTTTGTTTTCAATTCTTGGATTAAATAACATAATCTGCTAAAAATTAAACCTGCTACCTGAAACCTGCTTCAGTCGGACATTCTTACATCGAACTGAGGTGTTATCGATCGTAAAAACTAGCTTACATCATAAATTTGACAAAATCATCTCAAAAAACCTAAAATTCTTCGGGTTCAATTAAACCTCTCATTTTAGTAATACCTTTTTTGACTCGACGAGATACCGTAATTACACTGATACCTAATTTCTCCGCCGTTTCTTTTTGGGTTAAGTCTTGTAAGAAAACAAACTCTAATACTTTTCTTGTGCCTTCTTCCAATTGTGCTAAAGCATTATTTAATCTGATTTTATCTTCTTCTACTAACTGAAAACTACGATATTGATGATCAGGTAAACAATCTGCTAAAGTATTTCGATCGTTATCATCATTGATGCTAGTATCTAAACTAATAGGTTCTCTATTTTGATGAGCTAATTTTACATCCTGCCATTCTTCCAAGGAAATCCCTAACTCTTTGGCAATTTCTCTATCGGTAGGTTGACGATTTAATTTACTTCTCAACTGTCTGACAATACGATTCGATTGGGTTTTTAACTCTACACAACGACGAGGAATACGAATCGAATAACCTTTATCCCTCAAATAATGTTGGATTTCTCCTTTGATATAGGGTAAGGCAAACGAACTAAACGCATAACCTTTGGTGGGATCAAATCTTTCAATGGCACGAATTAAACCTAAACAGCCTATTTGTAGCAAATCATCATAATTTTCTTGACACTGATTAATCCAATGACAAACTTCTTTTCTCACTAAGCCTAGATTTAGCTGTAAAATTTCATTACGCACGTTAAGATCTTGAGTTTCGTGATAACTCGCAAAGAGTCGATCGTTATCTAATTTGTATTCGGTAGAAGTTCTAGTCGTCATAATCTTAAGGCTACTTATTTACAAGTAAAATAGGGATAATTTTTTTATATTTATATTAAAAACCGTAATTCATAGTTCTAAATTTTATTATGATTCCATTATACTGAATCACTGAAATTTACAACAATGGGGAATTTACGGTATTTTTTTGATGAACCGATAAGGGATTTAACTATTTATACGGAGAAAATCCGTTATTTGTCAAGTTTATTCCCTGTTATGCTTAATTAAGTTCACAATTTTTATTGTTACTGTATTTTTTATTACTATTTATTAAATTTTTGACGGCTATTTTCCTTAAAATTTGGTTACAAAAAATGAAGAGTGATAATTTTTTTGATTATAAACGACTTTTTTTCGATCGATGGTCTAATTTTTATGATGTCACCTTAACGACTATTTTTTATCAAGGGATTCATCAAAGATTGTTACAATATGTTAACTTGTCGGCGGATGATTTTATTCTTGATTTAGGATGTGGCACAGGAAAATTATTAAATCGTTTAGGGGATAAATTTCCCGAAATTAAAGGCATTGGAGGGGATTTATCACCTGAAATGTTGCGTCAAGCAAGGGCGAATAATCGTCATCATCCCCGTTTTATTTTTACCCTCGCTAATGCTTGTGATTTACCTTTTGCTAACCATCAATTCGATGCTATATTCAATACCATCAGTTTTTTACATTACCCTAATCCTGAGTTAGTTTTTCAAGAAATCAGTAGAGTTTTAAAGCCAGATGGTTATTTTTATTTAGCGGATTATACTAGCGAAAAAGATGTTAATATTATTCCTTTTTCGCCGGGGGGTATTCGTTTTTACAGTAAAACTCGTAGAGAAATATTAGGACAAAATGTAGGGTTAAGTTCGATCGATCACTATTATCTTTTAAATGGAGTTGTATTGACAATTTTTAGAAAAAATTAATATAGTAAATAGTGAATAATTGTTAATTTTTAATTGTTAAGTTATGTAAAAAAAATGTCTTTTACCTTAATCAAAGGCACTTTTCATGCGGTGGGTTATTCTCCTGATGGTGACTCCATTCGTTTTAAAGCCTATAATCCCGAAAATTGGTCAAAATTAATTGGTATTCCACCCCAGTTAAATGAATTTAATCATGTACAAATTCGCTTGATTGGTATGGATAGTTTAGAAACTCATTTTCTTCAATGTCAGCAAAGTGTAAAATGGGCTTTAAGTGCCGCTAATTTTTTGTTACAATCCCTCGAAATTGACGGAGTAAAATGGAATCAAGAACAAAATTCGATCGTGAAAGCCGATGATAATATTGAGGGTTTTATTTTAGCAAAAAAAACGGATCAACATGGGCGTCCTTTGGGATTTGTTTTTAAGGGTAATATTGATGTTAAAGACGGGGAAATTTTCTTTTTACCCCTCGAATTATTTTTTGAATCAGTAAATTATCAAAGTTTGTTACATGGGGAGTCTTATCCCACTTATTATCGTGGTTTAGCCCCAACTTTAAGAAAAAAAATGACTCTTGCTGTTAACCATGCCAAAAAACATAATTTAGGGGTTTGGAAGTGTGATTCTACCAATAAAGGTTTTCATGTATGGGATTTATTTGACGAGGAAAAAGACATAGTTATTTTACCTAAATTATTTCGCCGTCTTGTCAGTTATTTAGAAACAAATCAAGAGTTAGAAGGGTTTAAATATTCGGTAGTAAAATCAGAAAAAGTGTTAGTTTTACCAGCTCAAACAAAAAAACTGTTTCGAGATATTATTATTCAAGAGGATACAATTTTTAAATTGTCTGAATTACCAGAAGATTTAGTCTATTTATAATCCTATCCCTATAGTTCTCTATCGGTAATGTTGTCAGCAATATCCATTCTATTCCTTTTTCTCCACTGGGTGGATTTTCTTCCACTACACTTAGTACATTGACCGATATTGATTCTTGTTTACTTTGTGAAAGGCACTCATGCAAGAGGCAAGAGGCAACAAAGATTATTGGTTATTTCCATTAATTTAAAAATATACAATCTATTTTGTTTTAGTTGAGTATAGCGGATTGTTACTATAGAGATTCAGAGGATAACGGATAGAATTAGAGATAATGAAGCGATAGTTAAAGGTATTTTCGTTTGATTCGATGTTTTGAGAGAACATTTATGAATTAATCAATAAGAATTTAAGCAAAAAAATAATATTCATTTACAATTACTATAACTTTATTGTAAAGAAAATATAAGAAAGATAAAGATTGATGAACGCATCTGAACAAGCAAAAGGATTAGAAATTACTAGCAAAATTGCTTCTATAGTCAACTTATTTAAACAATATTTCCCTGATGGAAAAGCTGATCTCAAACCTTGGCATAATGATCCTGATACTATTAATTTAGTTGATCCAGATTCGATCGATATAGCCTTTCATTTCCCCGGTTGGAGTCGCAAAATTCAAAGTCGCAGTATCTTACTACAAATAAGATTTCATCAAGACTCGATCGATCGACAACAACGGCTTATCGGCATTGAAACCGCAGGATTTAATCATACAGGAGAAGTCTGGAGATTTTCAACGGTGGATAACTGGCAATTAGAGGGGAGAGCGCTACCAACAGAGGAAACAAAAGAAAAACTTAAACAATTTTGTCGAGACATATTTCAGTTATTTTGAATCATTAACCATTAACAATTAACAATGAAAATTAAGAAAAAGAGGTAAAGTGAAATGGAAAATTTTGAAGAAATAAAAAAAAGATTAAAGAAAAAATGGTTGCAATATTATAAACATAATCGAAAATGGATTAATAAATACTGTCAAGAAAATTGTTTTGTGTCCGTACAAGGTTCATTGGAAGGAGAAACATGGGGTACGGGAGAAAGAAGTTTAGACGATAAAAGATTTTCAGAAGTACATCCTCCCAGTGAACTAATTATTGGAGTGATAACCGCTTTAGAGCCTCTTTTAGCACAATATTGGTTAACAGCTTTTGTGGATTTATATGCTAATAAAGAAAAAATCCTTGTGGCTTTAGGCTTAAATTTTGATCCCGAATTAGAGTTAAAAAAAATTGAACAAAAAAACTGGGAAAATCAACAATTAGTCCTTGAACCAGAGATAATTTTAGAAGAAAATCATTTAACCGAAAAACATTATTTATCCACTGAATCATAAATGATAAGTTATAACATATCTAAGTTTACTGATTGATACAGGGAAAAGTTAAATACATCCTAGCTTATTTTGTGTTAATTCTTTAACCTGATACCTGATACCTACCTCCATCAAAAGACTTATTCAGCAACCCTATTTAATAATTATCTCATGGCTAGACCTGTTTTATATCTCGCTATCACCAATCATGGCTTTGGACACGCAGTGCGCATGGCTACTGTTGCCTCACAAATACAAAAGTTAAATCCAGACATCTTATTAGTATTAGTCACAACTGCCCCTCGATGGTTGTTAGAGTCTTATATTGAGGGTGATTTTATTTACCGTTATCGTGCCTTTGATGTGGGAGTAATTCAAAAAGATAGTTTGACGATGGATTTGGAGGCTACTAAGGCAAAAATGAAAGAGTATCGTCTTCGGGAAAATGAAATAATCGCTGGAGAGGTGGAATTTATCAACATCAATAAAGTTAGCTTGATTTTAGCTGATATTCCTGCCATGACTGCAACTATTGCCGAAAAAGCGGGGATTCCCTGTTGGATGATGAGTAACTTTGGTTGGGATTTCATTTATCGTGCTTGGGGAGGAGAGTTTAATGATATTGCTGATTGGTTGAGTAGTCATTATCAAAAATGTCAACGTTTGTTTCGTTTACCTTTAGCCGAAGAAATGTCTGCCTTTCCAGTGAAAGAAGATGCAGGTTTAACGGGAGGCACTCCTCATTATACAGAATCTCAGTTGCGAGAAAAATATAACCTTACCACTGACAAGGAAAAAATTGTGTTGTTAACCTTTGGCGGTTTAGGTATCGATGCTATTCCCTACGAAAATTTAAGCCGTTTTCCTGATTGGCAATTTATTACTTTTGCTGATAATGCCCCTGATTTGCCTAATTTGCTCAAAATTCATGGTAAGCTCGATCGACCTGTGGACTTTATGCCCCTATGTGGTAGAGTGATGTCTAAACCCGGATTTAGTACCTTTGCCGAGAGTATGCGGTTAGATATTCCCGTTATTAGCCTGACTAGAGAAGGTTTTGCGGAAGCTGAAATTTTATTGCAAGGTTTGAAAAATCATAGCTATCATCAAATAGTCAATTATCAAGAGTTTTTTGAGGGTAACTGGAATTTCTTGATAGACGAATTATCGCCTCCCCATAGCAATATCAAGATAGCCAAAAATGGCACTGAAACGATTGCGCAGGAAATAGTAGATTTTTTTAAGACAGGTACTAAGGGATGAAGCTAAAGAAGAAGCAAAAGACGTTCTTAAAATATTTCAATTGTAATCTTGCTAATTGCAATGCTTTTGTTACTCTAAATGTGCTAATAGAGCAAAAAAATTTTTGAAAAATAATTGCTATTTTCTTGACATCAGCAAAAATATTCGTTATATTAATAAATGTGCATTAAACAAAAGCACAAAGTCCAAGCCCCCATCGTCTAGAGGCCTAGGACACCTCCCTTTCACGGAGGCGACAGGGATTCGAATTCCCTTGGGGGTATTAAAAAAAAGAAAATAAATAGAGTCTGCAAAGGCTCTTTTTTTTGTCAAAAAATAACTCGATCGAACAATATCTCAGTATATAAATTATTTAATTAACTCTACACCATCCCTACTGTCGATCGAATCTAAAGATACCTTAACTTATTGTGGGCAATATTTGGATAATTTACAAATATAAGAGATTAAATACAATATAAAACGTTAAAAAAATCTTAATTTTTCCATTAATTTTGCATAAATTCCAAAAGTTCGACTGATAATTATATAGAGAAGAAATATATTTACATTTCAGGTCGATCGAACTAAGTATTTGTGCTTATCAATGGAGTTTTAAATATGCTAGACAATATCGATTTATCCCAAACCTTCAATATCGCCATTATGGGAAGGGCTAACACAGGCAAAAGTTCGTTAATGAATACCTTGTTACAATTAAGTCGCAGAGAAGCCTTACAAGTCAGTAAAGTAGGAATACAAACTCACTTAACAAAAGATTTTGTCATTCAAAGATTTTTTAATGATGATGTTTATTTAATTGATACTCCTCCTATTCATGATCAATATTTTGAAAATCACAAAATTACAAATATAATCAATAATATAGACTTAGTAATTCTGGTTGTTGACGGTTATCCAGTGTATGGACACAAATATATTTTACAAAAACTCAGTATATATGACTCCAGTGTATTTGTTGTTTTAAATGGTATGGATAAATGGGATAACTGCTTTTCTGATTGGGTAAATTATACAGTTTCTCAATGGGCTAATTATCTCAATGTTGATAAAATTTATCCAACCTGTATAAGAGGTTATAATCCAACAGAAAATACTCAAAAAATGGATATTAGAGGAGTTGATTTATTACGTCAAGATATTAACAATTTTATTAATGCAAAAAATAGAGAAAAACAAACAAATATTTTAGAGCAATTACCTGTAAAAGTTGAGATAAATAATAAAACGCAAGAAATATTAACATCAAAATCTACTAAAAAGGCAGTTTCTACTTTAGATATTGAATCTGTTTTAAAATCCTATCAACAAACGGCGATCGAATCCTATAATATTAACTTAAAATATAGTCAAGATTTAACCATAACTTTAGCTAGTTTTAGGAATAATATCAGTCAAAAGAATTACAGTAAATCTAAAAATCAAGACAAAGAAATTAAAAACGTATTTAATGGTATAATTCAACTGATAGACAATATTTTAACCCAAGATTTACAACAATTAAATGAATCTTTAGCTATTAAGAAAAAACATATTAAAGATTATACTATAGTCTTATTTGGACGCACAAGGGCAGGAAAAAGCACTATTCGAGAAGCCTTAACTAAGGGTGATGGTAGCACGATCGGCAAAGGAGGGCAACGCACCACCAGATATGTCCACGAGTATCGATGGAATCATCTACGATTGATTGATACCCCCGGTATTGATGCCTATGAAGGGGAAGAAGACACCGATAAGGCGATTAAAAAAGTCGATGAAGCAGATATGGTATTATTCCTCAGTAGCGATGACTCTGTACAACCGTCAGAATTTGAACAAATGGGGAGGTTAAGTTACATTGAAAAACCTTTTATTGTCTTGTTAAATGTGAAAGGAAAACTAGAAAATGAAACCCAGATAAAAAGATTTTTAGCTAAACCTGAAAAAACTTTTGATGAAGAAAGATTATCAGGACATCATAACCATATTAAGACTTATGTAAAACAACATTTAGCTATTGAAGAAGTGCAAATTATTGATATTCATGCAAGGGCAGGATTTTTGAGTAATCAATTAGAATATCAAGAATATAAAACAGAATTATGGCAATTAAGTCAACTAGATAAAGTTTATTCTATCATTGCCGAAGATATTTATAAAAATGGTAATGAAAGACGAGCTTCTACTTTTTTTGACGGCACAAAAGTTTTAATTAACGACATAAAAAAACAACTCGATTTTATTGAGAAAAATATAGGTGATAAAATTAGTTTTTTTCAAACTAAAGAAAAAGAAGTTAAACAAATATTTACTCAACAAATAAAGGATAGTAAAAGCAATATTGACAATGAAGTTAAACAATTATTTAGACAATTTAAACAAGAAATTCCAGCTTTTATCGAATATTCTATAGAAAATCAAAATGCGGAGCAACAATGGAAACAAAAAACAAAAAATTTTAGTGATAAATTAGGAGAATCCATGAAGATACTTTGTGAAAAAAATATTAAAGAGTTAAAAGCAAAACTCTTAGAATTTGAAAGAGAGTATAAATATGACGCTCAAAGTATAACCATTAACTATAAATTAGAAAATATTTATAAAGCAGGATTTGGAGATTTTGTTAAAAATTTAAGTGTATTATTTAGTGGTATGACTCTTATTTTTGTTGCAATTAACTGGTGGAATCCAGTAGGTTGGGTTGCTATGGCTGGATGGGTTGCAACGGGATTCGGTGTAGTTACAGGGTTATTTTCAGGAGGTTTAAAACATCAAGAGAAAAAAGAATTTCAGCAGAAAAAAGATAAGTTAAAAAATGACTTAATTAAAGATATTGATACACAACAAACAAAAATTATTGGCAATATTCACCAAAAAATTGAAGGGCAATTTAAAGATATTGAAAAAGAAATTTTATCTTCTCTTTCCTTATCTCGTCAAGAATTATACTCTATCAATAATGAACTTTTAACCATTAAAGTTCGTATCAAAGATATTCTCGATCGATTAGATATAGACAAATCTTTAATCTTACAACAATCAGCTAAAAAAAATATCTAACCGTTAATTGTTCTCAAAATATCTCAATCCTCTAACTAAAAAATCAAAAGGAAAAATCAATGCTTAACTTATCATTTACAAATCAATCTAATGCTATAAAAGAGATAGTTTTATCCTCCATAAATATTTTAAATTCATGCACTGAACCGCAAATAAAGATGTTGCTTGATGATTTTAATAATTTTTGGTTAGAACATCAAAAACAACCGAAATTAACTATTTCTTTTATTGGACAATATAACGCTGGAAAATCAACTTTAATTAAATCATTAACTGGAAATTCTGCTATTCTCATTAGCCCTGAAATTTGCACCGATAAAGTAACAGAATATAGTTGGAATGAGGTTTTATTAATTGATACCCCCGGTATTTATGCCGATCGAAAAGATCATGATGCCATTACTTTAAAGAAAATTTCTGAGTCAGATTTATTAGTATTTGTTGTGCCAAATGAGCTTTTTAACCCTCAAGGAGGAACATTTTTTAAACAAGTAGCACAAGGCATGAAAAGACGAGGACAAATGATGTTAGTTATTAATAAAATGAGTCGTGAAACAGGGGAAATAAAAGAACTTTTAAAAACTATTTCTACAGTAGTTGAGCCTGATCATTATCAAGATTTTTATACTTGTTTTATTGATGCTAATTCTTATTTACAAGCTCGTTACGAAAAAGATAAAGAAGAAAAAGAATACTTAATAGAAGAATCTAATTTTAATGATTTTTTAAACTCTTTACAAATACTAATCGATAACAATAAACTCACCGCAAAACTAATTACTCCCTTACATAAATTAGTGGATTTATTAGAACAAAGTCATAATTTATTAGTCACCAATGATGAATCTATTGCTGATTTATTAGAGTTATTAAGAAGGAAAAAAATTATTATAGAAGCGTCTCAAATTAGAGCTAAAAATATTTATAACTCTGCATTAAATGAGCTTGAACATGAAATAATAATGATTGGTGATAAAGTAGCGGATAAAATAGATGGATGTCACAGTGAAGATGAAATTAACCATGAAAGCACTAATGCAGAAAAACAAATTACTTCATTAATAGAAACAAGAATTACAGAGATAAATAATGCTCTTAAATCTGAGTTAGATAATTTAGAAAATGAGTTACAACAACTAGGAGAATCTCCTTTAGGGCAAAAAGTAGAAGTTGAATTTAGAGAAAAGAAAAAAAGCCAAGATTATAATTTTAATCAGTCAAATAGTAATTATAATTATGGTAAATACGCTTCTCAAGCTCTCAGTATTATGAGTGATTTTGCATCTAAAGCTACAAGGGATGTTGTCTTTAATGTGGGTAAAAATTTAGGGGTAAAATTTAAACCTTGGGGTGCTTTTAAAATGGCTAAAAATATTCGAGGATTCGCTCCTCTTTTGGCAGGATTAGGCTTTGCTGTGGATATATTTATGAATGAAAAAGAAAAGGATGATGAGAGAAAATATGAACAAGAATTCAAGAAAGCTAGAAACAAATGTCGTGAAAATTATTATAATTTAGCTCAAGAAATCAAAAATGATTATCAGGTTAGTATCGCTGAATCAATTAAATATTATGAGGAGGAATTATGGAATATTAATTTAACTAGAAATGAATTGCAAAACAACAACACTAACCAACAAGAAAACGCTAAAGAAATCGAGATTCAATTATTAAAAGTTAAGCAAAAAATTACTGAACTAACTAAAGAAAAAATTATTTAATAAATTGGATTTCTACCGTCGATCGAATCTACAGCGTTTCTTCCTTGAACTTAGTACAAAAAATGAAATCTTTATGAGTAAATTTCGATGAAACATTAGTTCGATCGAGCAAATTTAACAATTTTTTTTAAAGTATTCAAGCATAAACAAAATTATATTTTATGGCTTTCGTGCTAAAATAAATTATAGACAAGGATCAGATATTAATTTAACCTTAATGGTAGAAAATATTAAGCATCATCAACTATGGCAAATAGAAACAGAAATTGATGATTTATTATTACCTTACATGGTGGACTTATCTATTTTTAATGATATTGATAATCTTCATTTGATTGACCATATTAACCGAATAGAGATTACTTTTTATGAACAAAACAAGAAAAAAGTTGTCAGTCAATAAGGTAAAATCAACAAATATAACAAAATCTGGACTTATTCATTTGTACCAAAAATGAGGTTAGAAGATTATTTCATACCTCGCAATGACACCATCTCAATATTCTTATCATTGAATCACCCAAAAGAACTATATAAAAAACATAATATGACTGCAATTACTTCTCATCAAAAAGCCAAAGCCTTAAAACCGGGTAGTCGTCGCCCTGCAAAAGATTTATGTAGTGAATGCGGACTATGCGATACTTATTATATTCACTATGTCAAGGAAGCCTGTGCCTTTATTAATCAACAAATTGCCGAATTAGAAGCCGATGCTCATGGGCGTAGTCGAGATTTAAGCAATGAGTATGACGTTTATTTTGGTGTACATCAAGAGATGATGTCGGCTAAGAAAAAACAACCCATCGAGGGCGCTCAATGGACTGGTATTGTCAGTTCGATCGCCTGTGAAATGTTAACTCAGGGGCTTGTAGAAGGAGTTGTGTGCGTTCAAAGTGACGAAAACGATCGATTTCAACCTAAACCCATTATTGCCACCACTACAGAGGAAATTTTAGGGGCAAGAGTCAATAAACCCACTTTATCTCCTAATCTATCGATTTTAGAGCAAGTGGAACGATCGAACATGAAACGCCTTTTAGTTATCGGGGTTGGTTGTCAAATTCAAGCATTACGAGCGGTAGAAAAGCAATTAGGATTAGAAAAACTCTATGTTTTAGGCACACCTTGCGTGGATAACGTTACTAGGGCGGGATTACAAAAATTTTTAGAAACCACAAGCAAATCCCCTGATACGGTGGTGGCTTACGAATTTATGCAGGATTTTCGAGTCCATTTCAAACACGAAGACGGTAGCATCGAAAAAGTGCCTTTCTTTGGCTTAAAAACCAACAAGTTGAAAGACGTTTTTGCTCCCTCCTGCATGACTTGTTTTGATTATGTCAACTCCCTTGCGGATTTAGTCGTAGGTTATATGGGTGCTCCCTTTGGTTGGCAATGGATTGTAGTTCGTAACGACACGGGCAAAGAGATGTTAAATTTAGTCGAAGATCAACTTAACACACAACCTGTAATGTCTAAGGGCGATCGAAAACAAGCCGTACAAAACAGTATTCCAGCTTACGATAAAGGGGTAACATTGCCCATGTGGGCGGCGCAATTAATGGGAGTTGTCATTGAAAAAATTGGTCCTCAAGGGTTAGAATACGCTAAATTTTCGATCGATTCTCACTTCACTCGCAATTATCTCTATGTTAAGCGCAACTACCCCGAAAAACTAGACAATCATGTCCCAGATTACGCTAAAAAGATAGTCTCACAATACAAACTACCTGAGTGAAGTACCCACACCTATCATCAAATTTATGACAGGAATAAACGCTAATTATGATGAGCCTTGGAAAGAAGCAATTGGGGAGTATTTCGATCGATTTCTCGACTTCTTTTTTCCAGAAGTATATCATCTCATTGACTGGTTAAAACCGATCAAGTCTTTAGATAAAGAATTGCAAAAAATCACCGCCGATTCCGATGATAATAAAAGATTGGTGGATAAACTCTTTGAAGTATGCTTAAAAGATAATCGAGAAGTGTGGATTTTAGTTCACATCGAAGTACAAAGTCAGTATGATACGGACTTCAACCAAAGAATGTTTATTTACCACTATCGTAGCTTTGACTTATATCGAAAACCCGTGATTAGCCTTGCTATACTAGGAGACGAAAAAGAAAAATGGCGACCATCCAATTATGGTTATGATTTAGGAGGGTGTAAATTAAACCTAGATTTTCCTGCGATAAAACTATTAGATTATCAAGAAAAATGGGAAGAATTAGAGAGAAATTTAAACCCCTTTGCGGTGATGGTAATGGCACATTTAAAAACCAAAGCCACCATCAGTAATTTAACTGAAAGAGAGCAATGGAAATGGTATTTAATCAGGAGTTTATACGATAAAAAATACAGTAAATTAGACATAGTAAAACTGTTTAAATTTATCGACAGCATGATGACTTTACCATTATTATTACAACAAAGTTTAAACCAAAAAGTTATTAAATACGAGGAGGAGAAAATTATGCCCTTAGTAAGTCCTTTTGAAAGAATGGCGAAAGAAGAAGGTATAAAAGAAAGGATCGATCGAGATAAGGAACTAATTATTCGTCAATTAACTAAGAAATTAGGAACAATTAATACGGATTTACAAACACAAGTAAAAGCTCTTAATATTGATAATTTAGAAACCTTAGCAGAGGATTTATTTGATATGGATTCGATCGAAGATTTACAAAAATGGTTGAGTAATTATTAATTTTTTAGGCTCTTCTACAGTAGTTATGATATTTTAGTATTAAATAATCGTTAAAAGCGTTGATATATAATAGGTTTATAATTTTAAAAATGCAAATATTATAAATTTACAGTTTTAATTTAACCTAACACCTACTACCTAATACCTGACACCTTTTTTTAGACATAATTTATCATACTCAAAATAGAAGAGGCATTTTTTATTATTAAATAATTCCTATTCCCTTTCATAACCTAAATATCCAATTGATTGCCTACCTACCTATAACCTAACACCTATACTTTATTTATGATTGAGGAATAAACAACTTCGTTGCTTCTATATACTTCCAAGGCGTTCCATCAGGATCACGACTTTGACTCCACAAGGCAAAATCCGCCTCAGATTTTCGTTTTGCCACAGTGCTAGGGCTTACTTCTAAACGTTTAGCTAATTCACTTTGATTTAAAGCATTGGCATTGCTTTCGATCGAGCCACTATCGGATTCTTCCACTTCATCAGGTGGAGGAGAATTGTCAATAGAAATAGAAACATTAGATGGAGAAGGAATTACTGTCGTTGAGGAAGATTCAGCCACTACAGGGGTAACGATTTCCTGATTAATTTGCGGACTTTGAGATTCGGATTCAATAACTTGGGTTGTCTCAGTATTGGAAAATGAAGCGGTTATACTAGGTGCTATATCAGTATCATCATCAGGCTCACTATCATCAAGGATACTGCCTAAAGCGTTAGCCGTCAAGAAGTAATAGACGATTCCTTTGTCTTCATACAATCTTTTGACTGCGCCATATTCTTCAGTTTTTTGATCTAAATACCAACGGGCAGTTTTTGCACTCAGGTTGGTTTTGGCGGTAACATCCATTACCGTTAAACAACCTTGATTAACTTGTATTAATTGATTAAAAAAAGGATCTATTTGTTCAGATAGTTGTCTCAAACGGTATTTTTCCCAAAATTTGAACCCTAATGCAAAGACAAGAATCCCCACAATCACAGGCCAAAAGGTAAACACTACCATTATGATTAACGCTAGGGGCAGTATCACTAAAAGGACACTGTTAGCACCACTATCTATTACTTTTCCAGTCATAGTTTTCAGTGGTTATAGTACATAATTCTTGGTTTTTGTACCAAGTATAAAGATTATACATGAAGAATGTCGAATCAAAAATGAAACATAAGAGAAGCAACGAAAAATTATGATCTGTTTTGCCTCTTTTAAGATATTAGTGCAAGATTCTGAGTTAAGTTCGATCGAAAAAAACAATTTTTATTCTTACCATTGGAAAATTACGATAAACTATTATTACGTCTTGAGATGAATAATAAAATTAACTCATGGTCGAAAGGAGTGTGAATGAGCGTTATTTATTGCCTCAACCCTAACTGTGAAAACCCCCAAAATGATACCAAAACCAAAAAATGTCGAAGTTGTCAGTCTGATCTGATCCTTCATAAGCGTTATGTCGCTATCAAAAAAATTGGTAGGGGAGGATTTGGTACAACCTATCTAGCAGTAGATATGGCACAAAAAAATCAATATTGTGTAGTAAAGCAGTTAGAGCTTGGGAGTACAAGCCCAGAAGCTCAACGCACGGCTTTGGATCTTTTTGCGAGAGAAGCGAAAACCCTTGCAAAACTCGATCATGACCAAATACCGAAATTACTAGACTATTTTGAGGAAAGAGAGCAATTTTACCTCATTCAAGACTTTGTGCTAGGTAAAGACTTAGAAAAAGAAATCAAAAAAGGCGGAATTTATCAAGAAAGCTCCGCCAAACAGTTTCTGCGTCAAATGTTGCCCGTGCTAAAATATGTTCACTCTCAAAAAGTCATCCATCGAGACATCAAACCGGGTAATATTCTCAGAGCAAAACAAACTAATAAATTATTTTTAATCGATTTTGGAGCGGTAAAAGAACAAGCTAACACTCAATTAATGAGTCAAAATCCCCAAAGTGCTTTTACCAAAATTTCTGTCGGTACTATGGGATTCGCCCCTCCTGAACAATTGGCAATGCGTCCAGTCTATGCCAGTGATATTTATGCTTTGGGTGCTACCTGCATATATTTATTGACGGGAAAAGCCCCTAAAGATTTATGTGATAATACCACAGGAGAATTAGCTTGGGAAAAATATACTAACGTTAGTAATAATTTTGCCAAAGTTTTAAATAAAATGCTAGAGTTAGACGTTCGTAAACGTTTTGCCTCCGCCGATGACGTTATTACGGCGTTAGATTTAGTTCCCTATGAACAAGAATTAGCAGGAAGTATGGTCAATTTAAGCACCGCTAAAGATACCACCGCCGAGGAAGAAGATGACATTACGATCGCAAGTTCCACCTCCCAAAACCTTGCAGATGCCATTAGAAAAAGAAAAGAAAAATTAAGTGGCAATCCTACCACTCCCAAAGTTGTACCTAGTGTACTGCCTCCCACTCAACCAAAAGTACAACTAACCCCAGAATTAATCATTCAAGATTATCGTCAAGGACACCGCAACTTCAGTCAACAAACCTTAAGTGAATTAGATTTACAAGGATTAAAATTAGCAGGAGCGAGTTTTTCCCAAAGTAAACTAATCGGTGTCAATTTACAAAAAGCAAATCTTTATCGCACTAATTTTTATAACGCTAATTTAGCTCAAGCGAATCTGTCTCAAGCCAATTTACAACGAGCAGAATTATACCGAGCGAATCTCAAAAATGCTGACTTACAAGGAGCAGATTTAGCAGGGGCAAATCTTACCAGTGCCATTTTAAAAGATGCTAATTTAGGAGGGGCAAACTTAAAAGGTGCAAAAGTTGATGAAGAGCAATTAAAAAGTGCTAAAACTAATTGGCGTACCATTCTCCCTGACGGAAAAAGAAAATGGTGGTAATAATCTATTTACTTTTTATGTGTAGTTTTTTATTCTCAAGGGAAAGCTATTTTTAATTACCTATTTCCGATGTCCTATTTACTGATTAAGTCATGATTATTAGCTATTGTGTAAATCCTGATTGTAGTGAGCCAAAAAATCACCCTAAACTAAAAAAATGTAATAGTTGTGGCTCTAATTTAATTTTGAATAAACGTTATCGAGCCATCAAAATGTTAGGAAAAGGAGGTTTTGGTGCTACTTTTGTCGGAGTGGATTTAACGGTAGTCGGCGATCCTTTATGTGTAATTAAACAGTTACGTCCTATGGCGGATGATGCTCAGGGTTTGAATACCGCTATTAGTTTATTTGAAAGAGAAGCGAAAACTTTGGGCAAAATTGATCACCCTCAAATTCCTAAATTACTGGACTATTTTGCTGATAACGATCGATTTTACCTGATACAAGAATTAGTCAATGGGCAAAATTTACAAAGAGAAGTAAAAACCCAAGGAGTATATGGAGAATTAGCAGTAAGAAGATTTTTAGAAGATATTACCCCGATTCTTAAATATCTCCACTCAGAAAGAGTAATTCATAGAGACATTAAACCAGCCAATATTTTAAGGCGCAAAAAAGACGAAAAATTAGTCTTAATTGATTTTGGAGCAGTCAAAGATCAAGTTAACACTCAATTAGCCAAAACTATGGGGCAAACCGCTCTAACGAAATTTTCTGTAGGTACAATGGGTTATGCACCCCCTGAGCAATTAGCGATGCGCCCTATTTATTCCAGTGATATTTTTGCCTTAGGAGGCACTTGTGTTTATTTAATCACGGGTAAATCTCCTAAAAATTTTAACATCGATCCCGATACAGGAAAATTACTTTGGCACGAAAACGTTAATATTAGCGGGGCATTAACTAAAGTCATTGATAAAATGTTGGCACAAGATACAAAAGAGCGTTTTAAAACCGTTGATGAGTTAATGGAGGCATTAAAAGTACCATCCTTTGCTCAAAGTTTAAGCCAAAATGTCAGTAAAAAACCATCACCTCAACCCCAAGTCAAGCATAGCCATGATAGTGAAGATATAACGGCTACCGCAACCAATAGTCAATTAAGTAATACTCTTTCGGCGACAGAAAGACTGGAAAAAGCAATTCAAAAAAGACGCACCAGTAAAGAAAATAAGGCAACTGCCATCAAATGGACTCAAGACACATTTTTAACGGCGGTGAATAATGGCAAAAAAGATTTTAGTGATCAAAATTTACAGGGATTAAATTTGGAGGAAGGAAAGTTAAATAAATGTATTTTTAGGTATTGTCAATTACAAGGAGTAATATTTAGTGAAGCTAACTTATCTCAAGCTAATTTTTATGGTGCAGATTTGAGTAATGCTAATTTAAGTAATGCCAATTTATCTCAGGCTTATTTTTCTAAAACTAATTTGGAAAATGCCGATTTTAAAGGTGCTAATTTAGGTAATGCCGATTTTACCAATGCCAATGTAACTAATACTAATTTCTGTGGTGCAAATCTCAAAAATGCCAAGATTAATCAACAACAATTAAAAACAGCAAAAATTAATTGGAATACCGTTTTTCCTGATGGTAGTCGTCATTGGTGGAAGTTTTTTTAAAAGAAGATTTGATTAAATTGGAATTTCAGCTATACAAAACCTTCAAACAGTGGACAATAACCATCCACAGGTACTTTAAAACCATTAAGAGGGGAGGTATTATTCGTACAATATTGATCTCGATAATAAAGACAATTACCGCAGGATTCGGGTTTTAATTGACGGCGCAATAAGCTATTTTGTTGTAATAATTCCCGTTGCGATAAACCCCTTAAAACTAATTCCTCCCCTTGCCAACGCGCTTCCACTAATCCCGTATCCGCAAAGTTTTGCCAACGCACATCTCTGGTGATCTGTTCTGGTAAAGTAATAGTAACATAAGCTCCCGTTTCGTTTAATTCCCCTTCATAGTTAGTTTGAGGTATTACTTTCGGTTGTACAAATTGCGCCCCAATAGGCAAATCCACCGTTACTCCCACCGCAGGAGAGTGTAACTGATAACGGTTTTGCAATTCTTCTAAACTTGTTAAATCTGCTAAATAATTCCGTGAACCATGAATAAATACAATATGTTGAGGACGTAAATTGTGGATAAGTTGAGTCGTGTTTCTACCGTCACTATGCTCTGCTAACAGATAGTTTTCGATGATAATATGTTTATGATCTATATTTTTAGCAAACTCTTGGAAGATAGAGTGATGATTAATTTTAGATTGACCTGGGATTAAAACTAACCATTTTTCTTTACTTTTACTGCAATAGGCTTCTAAATGGCTTAATTTATCGGTTAAAACGATACTAGGAAAAGTTGCTAAATCGTGGCGTGGGTTTTCTTCCGTGACTCGGCGCATTCTAGGTTTAATTTTGTCATCCCAAAATAAGGGTTGATGTTTAGCAAAATTTTGCACATTGGAGGGAAAATAGTCCATCAATTCTAAGTATAAGTCACAGGCTTGGGGTAAGTCTCCATCCACCCATATATCAAGATTTATACCTGTAAAATCATGGTGCGATCGAAGTAATTTTAACAATTCTTGCCCTAATCCAAAAGTCGGTACAGGTAAAATAACATTAAGCTGATTATTTAAAGCGGTTTTGATTCTTTCCATGAGATGCTTTTCCTGCTGACGGCGATGGGGATGTCTTGCTGTGCCATAACTCCCCTCAACAATCAACACGTCTGGATTTAAACCCCTCAAACTATCCAGAGATAAACCTTCCACCAGTTGCAGATTCGATAAACAAAAATCCCCAGTATAAAAAATTTTATAGGTGCGCCCATTATAAATATACCTAAATAAAAAACAAGCCGCCCCGGGTAAATGTCCCGCAGGATACAATTCTACCGTTAAATCTGATTCTAAACTAATGTTCGATCGCCAAGGCAAAACTTGAGCAATAGGAAAAGAATTAATACTATCTTCTTTTAGCCAATTAAGAGGCAATAACTTTGCTGTGACATCACTGGTGTAAATAGGTAACTTAGGAAACTTTTTACGCAACGCCAAAAGACTACGAGCATGATCTTGATGAGCATGACTACAAAAAACCCAATTAGCAGGGGGTTGATTATTCACCAATAGAGAATTAACATCAGCAACACCACAATCCATTAAAATACGATAGTTACCGATATTAAGTAAAATCGCCACCCCCTCAGCATGATTACCCACACCGAAGGGATAACAGGAAAGAGTTATTTGCGGTATTGAAGGTATTTCTTGCCGCTTAATCATATATCCTTATCTTAATGAGCCGAACCGTTACCGTCATAGTCATCGGTGTCATAATAACCATTTTTAGTGCCGAAAAACAAAGCGCAGACGATAAATAATCCTGTTAGGATTACCATTAACATTTTAACATCCATAGGTGATGATTGCTCCATATTATTAACCGAAATTCTCTATCTATGTTATCTCAATATTTTGTATCAACAATGAATTTTTTGTTTCGATCGAAATTTTACCTCAAAATACTAACTTATCAAAAATCACTGATGTATAATTGATAACTAGAGCAATTTAGTTATTTATCATGGAAAACTCTCCCCAAATCCCTAGTTTTAAAGCCATTATCAAGCAAATAGAATCTTTCCCGATACCAAAAACCGAAGAATCTATCCTCCTGCGCATTTTAGTACAAATGATGGTGATTGTGGGTATTGTTGCCACCGATGTCGCCGCTAGAAGTCAGTTTCCCATGAGTGTTTGGGCTATTCCTTTAAGTATGCTGGGAGGGTTTATTAGTTGGAGACGCAGAAAATTACGCAATATTACCCTCAAATTTGGTTTAGCCATCGCAATGATTGTCACCTTAATTGTATTTTTAGGCAATCTTGTACAAAGTATATTTGATAACCGCTTAGTTTTAGCAGAGTTTCTAGTACAATTACAGGTTTTACATAGCTTTGATTTACCCCGTAGAAAAGATTTAGGTTACTCGATGATTATTGGGGTAATATTAATCGGTGTAGCGGCGACTTTATCTCAAACTTTAGCATTTGCCCCTTGGTTATTGCTATTTTTACTTATAGCCATACCAACTATGGTACTAGACTATCGATCGAGAATGGGGTTAAAAAATTGGGAAGTAGAGTATAAAAACATCCAAAGAGAAAAAAATACCGCTAAAAAGAAACTATGGTGGGAAAACTCCGTTTTATCTCCCAAGAAGTTAACCACTTTTGTTTTAATTATCCTAATGTTGGGGTTATCTTTATTTGCGATTATGCCTCGTTATCCCGGCTACAAATTACAAAGTTTTCCTGTTAGCGCCCCCGATGGTTTACAACAAAACTTTAATCCCACTGAAAAAGACAGAGGCATTGTTAACCCCGGTTACAACAGGGATGGTACTGTTAATAATAACTTAATGGGGGAAGGTAATGGAGACGGTAGCGGTAGCGGTAGTAGTCGAGAAGATTCTTACTATGGTTTTAACACTACTATCAATCAAAATTTACAAGGCAGTAGTATTTTAAGGAAAAAAATTGTTTTGAGAATACGCTCTCAAGCCCCCGGATTTTGGCGAGTTTTGGCTTTTGATCATTATACTGGACAAGGATGGGAAATTTCCAGAGAAGATCAAACTCTTGATATTCAACGTAACCCTTGGAATTATCAATTTAATTTAGATGTGCCTTTTCTTCAAGGCGACACTCACAAAATTATTCAAACTTATACCGTAGTTTCTGATTTACCTAATATTATCCCAGTTCTTAAATATCCTCAATATCTCTATTTTCCCACGCAACAACTTGCTTTAGATACGGAAGGTAGTTTACGATCGCCCACAGGATTAATTGAAGGTTTAACTTACACCACAGTATCACGAGTACCCTATCGCAGTCAAACGGCTTTAACTCAAGCAGGAAATAATTATCCCGACTCTATTATTAAATATCAGTTAGGCATTCCAGAAGCCATAAAAGATAAAGTAAGACAAAAAGCCGAAGAATTATTAGCAAAATCCCCTAATCCATTAGAGTCTAACTACGCAAAAGCCTTATATTTAGCTCAAGCTATCAAGCAAAATTATCAAATTCAAGAAGATTTCCCTTTACTTAATGATGATGATGATTTAACTTTAGCTTTCTTGGAAAATGGAGGCGGTTTTCCTGATCATTTTGCTACAGTTTACACTATGATGTTACGATCGATCGATATTCCTTCTCGTTTTGTGGTAGGTTTTGGTACTGGACAATTTAACCCCTTTACAGGTTATTATGTGGTACATAACACCGATGCCCATGCCTTGACAGAAGTTTATTTTCCTAACTACGGATGGCACTATTTTGATCCTTTACCCGGTCATGAAATTATACCCCCTTCCTTTGAAGATGACAATACCTTCGGAGTTTTAGGGCAATTGTGGAATTGGGTTGCGAGTTGGTTGCCTTCTCCTATTACCGCTTTTATCACTGCGTTATTTAGCAAAATATTTAATACTATTACGGGCTTTTTTAGTGCCAGTTGGTTAACAAGATTATGGCAATTTTTAACGGGAAGTTTTGTCGGTATTTTAATGGGATTTTTAAGCTTAATTATCCTTGCTTTTCTCAGTTGGTTAGGCTGGAATTTTGCTCAAAAATTGTTATATCGTCTCCGATTGGCTAAGTTAAATCCCCTCGAAAAATTATATCGAGAAATGCTCGATTTCTTAGCTGAAAAAGGTTATAAAAAAAGTCCTGCTCAAACTCCCCTTGAATATGCCCATAGTTTACAAGAGTTTGTCTCGGTCGAACAACTAGAAATTATAATGTTAATTACTAATAGTTATGTACAATGGCGTTATGGCAATATTCCTGCGAATTTAGACTATTTACAGTCACAATTTAGGTTATTAAATCGCAGTTTAGTTAAAGTAAATTAATAACATTAAAACTATGTTCATCATTGATTAAATAAAAGAAAGAGAAATCTCATTTGAATCTGTTTTAGTAAATATATAGCAATCTTTAGTTATATTGTAACGAAACAGAGATAATCGATCGACTGTAATACTAACAATGGCATGGGAATCATCTATACTACATTTATGGGGTTGAGCTTATTATATTAATATATAATTAATCTAAGTACTCATGCAAAATAGATTGTTAATTTTAAAATTAATTAAAATAACTTACATTTTTGTTGTCTTTTACCTTTCACAAAGTAAACATACAATTAATTTTGCTTACTCACTTATATCTTATGAAAGTTGTTTGATAGAATTGGAAAAAAGAATTAACTATGAAAAAAATAGAACTAAAAAAACTTAATAATCAAAATCTATTTACAGAAAAAGAAGGATTTTTTGTAGAAAATGAAGGAAAAATTTTAGGAATATATTATCCTATGATTGATCATCATAAGGTTAAACAAGCAAAGGAAAAAATGGACTTAGTTATGAGCAAAATTTTGGAAGAAACAGGTTTAACAGAAGAAGAATATACTAAACTTTTTACGCTCTAGTTGTTAACAGTAAAAATAAGGTGGGCATTGCCCACCCTAGATGATTAAAAGGGGATATTATCTAATTTATTGGGATCAATATCAGATTCTTCTTCGGAGTCAATATCTTCGGGTCCGTCATCAGATGCTTTATAATCCTTTAAGTTTACTACCTTATTTCGATCGTCTCCACCATTTAAAGGGTATATATGAGAAACCGTTAATTCTGCTATTTTCTCCTTATATCCTTGTTTCTCTACTAAATCCATCTTTAAACGTCCTGTTAATACCACCTGATTCCCCTCTACATATTTTTGCTCAATTTCTGTGGCTAACCCCCCCCATGCAATGACTTTTAAGTTACAAGGAGGATTGTTAGGAGATACATTTTCAAACTCTACCATCATTTCGGTAACGGCTAACTGACTTTCCTGAGTATATCTTAATTGAGGACTACGGACTATTTTTGCCATTAATACACAACTATTCATAATTTTGATTTCCTACCTATCATGAGGTAATTAATTATATTCATTTCCATTTTGCCACATTTTTCTCAAAATAGTAGTTTAAAAATACTAATTTCTTCTTTGTTCTTTCTTGTCACACTAAATTTTCTTTGCAATCTCAAGCAATCTTCTAAAATTCTATTTGATTCTTCTGTTTAGCTTAAACGGCGAGAAGCCCCACACTTTGTTTTCGAGTAAAAAAAATAATTAAAACAAGTGTGGGATGAATCGCCAGTGACGTGATAAAATAACTATAGGTTAACCACCTCAACC
>NZ_JBLZFY010000045.1:0-33529 GCF_050753365.1 Geminocystis sp. CENA526 | reverse complement strand
ATTGGGAGCAGTGGCAGCGATGGTAGTAACGGATGAAGTTGCTAATTATGCTTATAGTCAAGGTTTATTTGTTATGACTCCATCAGGGGAAAATATGACTATTATTAATTCTAACGAGTTTCAACCGCAAGTTTGGTAAGTAGTTAGTTACATTGTGCATAAAATTTAGTATAGGAATGGGAATTTAATAACTTACTAAAGTTTATCGTCATTGCGAGGTCACGAAGCAATCTCTAACATCAAACTTGTCTATTTTATTTAATCTTCATTCCATAGAGAAAATTAAGACAATATTAGCGCATTTTTTCTGCTACACTCAAGGTAATCAACGATCGAACCAAAAAGAAGGTAAATAAGCCTGTCAGACCAAATAAAATGACCGAGAAAGAGTGATAAATAGTAGAAACAAGAAGGATGGCGTTCAGGAGAGAAAACCCCGTTAAACAGGCATAAATTAGGGCTTTGACGGCTAAATAAATACTCCGAGCGATTCTTTCCCCTTCCAAAGAACGAACCCGTAATTGTAATTCTCCATCTTCAAGTTTGCCTTGAAAATCCCTCACAGTGGTTTCTAAACGAGAAGGTTTTTGTAATCTTTGTTGAATTAAAATTCTACCTTGACGAGCAATCATCAATAATATATTATTAGGTGAAGTAGTTTGGGTAATCCGTCTAAAAAATGGCTGACTAGCAGAGAGTAAGCTATAGTTAGAGTCCAAAGTACGAGCGATACCGTCAAGGGTAGTTAAAGCCTTAATAATAAACGTCATCTGAGGCGGTAAACGAAAGGGTTGTTGCTCAAACATGATATAAATTTCCGCACTAATCTCCCGAAAAGCGTTAATATCCACAGGTTTATCCAAAAAGCGAGTTAACAAAAAACTGATTAACCTCTTTATCGCTGTCATATCCCCGACGGGTTCGATTAAACCCATATAAATTAAAGTATCTAACACTTGCTCTGTATCTTTGCGCAACATAGCGAAGAACGTTTGTACCATCTGTTCTCGTGCTAATCCCTTCACTTGTGCCATCGCCCCAAAGTCATAGAAAATGATTGAGCCGTCTGGATTTACAGCCATATTACCGGGGTGAGGATCGGATTGAAAAAAGCCGTCTTCTAATAGTTGTTTTAAATAGGTGCAAATTCCCAATTCAATTAAGGGTTTAATGGGGATTCCTTTTTCGATTAAGGTTTCTTTGTCATTGATTTTGATACCGGGTAAATATTCTAATGTGAGGACTGTTTTGGTTGTATATTCCCAATAAACTTTAGGCACAATAATTCGCTCATCATTTTGAAAGTTATATCTAAATAAATCGGCGTTTTCTCCCTCTTTGATATAGTCAATTTCTGCAAATAAAATTTCAAAAAATTCTTGATAAATTAATTTTAATTCATACTTTCTTATACGAGGTACAAATCGATCGAGAAAATTAATTAAACTTTTTAATACTTTAAAATCGAGGTTAAATAATTTTTCTAAACCTTGTCTTTGTACTTTAATAACAACTTTTTCTCCTGTTTTTAATTGCCCTCGATGGACTTGTCCTAAACTAGCAGCAGCAATGGGTACTCGTTCAAATTCATTAAAAATATTATCTAATTTATCTTTTAATTCTAACTCAATTACTCTAATGGCTTCCTCTGATAAAAAAGGAGGAACTCGATCTTGTAATTGACTAAATTCTTCTACATATTCTAAGGGAATTAAATCAGGACGTGTGGATAAAGCCTGTCCAATTTTAATAAAAGTTGGTCCTAATTTTATCAGTTTAACGGTTAACCATCTCGCTCTTTTGTGATGTTGAGAGGGAGAGTTTTTACCCCTAAGAAAATCTAGTAAAATTAATACCGCAAATTGTAAAAAAGTTAGGACAATATCCCATTGACGTTGTAAGGGAGAATAATGGTGATAATCCCATGATAAATTAGAAGGTAAAGCTCTCATTCATTCCATTGGAAACTTAAGGGTAAAAGTGTTTTTGTACAAGTTATTATATTCGATAAAAATACTAGAAACAGTAATAGTACCGTTTAAATGTTGTACTAAAGATTTAATCAAAGCTAATCCTAACCCCGTGCCACTATTGGTAACATTCGCTACAGACTTACCTTGATAAAATGGTTGAAAAATCAAGGTTTGTTCTTCCGGTTCGATCGTACATCCATAATTACTAATTTCAATAATATTATCAGACTTTTGGTTATAAATTTGTAAAGTAATATCGGTTTGGGGGGCAGAAAATTTAGTTGCATTGCGCAGTAACTCTTTTAAAATGAGAGTGATACTATTTAAGTCAGTATAAAGATAATCCTGTTTCTTTTCAATAATTAAATGGATTGTTTGATAATGTAACTCTTGAGAGAAAGAATTATATAAGTCATCTAATAAGGGTTGTAAATATATTTTTTGAGATTCAATGGTTAATTTATTCGACTCTAATTCTTGTAAAGTTAAAAGATTACTCACTAAATTAATTTCTTTTTCGCATTCATCTTCGATAATGTTTAAATAACGAATAATAGCATCATTTTTATTGATTAATTTTAGCATTTTTATCCCCATTTTCATATTAGATAAAGGGGTTTTTAAGGCATCACTTAAACTAGCAATAAATTCATCTTTAATCTTATTTAAACGCTTCAATTCTTGAATATACTCTCGCATTTTTTGTCCTAATTTAGCTTGTACATCAAGACTTACTTGTAGTTGACTTGTTCTTTCATCGACTAAGGATTGAACTTTAGCGACAGTTTGTTGATTAATGATAGCTGTCGTAACTTGTTTTGCCATCCATTTTCCTGTTTCTATATCCCCTATATGCCATCGTCTAGGTTGATAGTTTTCCATGACTAATAATCCTAATATCAATGGTTTATAATTGCTAATATTTCTTTGATGAGTTAAGGGAATAATAAGTAATGATTCTATTTTTTCTAAATCAAAAATTTCGTTAATATCGTAATCAAGTTTGAGATTATTTAATTGTTTTTTACTGCTAATTTTGATAATTTCTGGGGCTTTTTGCCAACCGTAATAAGTAAGAGGAGATTCTGATAGTCGATAGGTAATAATGTTATTTTCGGTAATATTTAAAGAATTTAATTGCCAATCATAAACTTTTTCTACATTGGCATTTTGCTTAGATATATCATCAGACAATAAAAAACTATCATACTTAAACCTTAATACAAAGATTCGATCGAGCTTAAGTATTTGAGCGGTATTAGCAATATCACTATCAAAAATATCATCCATTCTTTTCTTCTTGTGGAAACAAAAGCTACGTTTTATTATATGCCAATAAACTATTAATGATTAAATTTTAAGTAAAAAGTAACAATCTCGATCGATCGACTTTATAATAAGGAAACAAAAGAGGAAAGAATTATTTTTTAGAATTTAATAATTCTACTTGTTTATTGAACGTAGTTGAAATACATCAACCATAAAAATTAACATCAATATATTTTAGCTTAGTTAAAATGTTCGATAAATTGAACTGTCAATTTTAAAATTTTCTGTAAGATAATATTAGTTATAATGTAAACTTTTTATGTCTATTGAAATTAAATGATTAACAATACTATTAAATATAAATATTATAAATTTTTATTATTTTTATTTACTTACTTTTTTTGTGAAATTATCCCCTTAAATTATTTCCAAAAATCAATATTTACAACAGTTTTAGCTCAAGAAATTAGTTTTTTTAGATATTCTCCTCGCTTAGTTCGATCGAACGCTACCTTTAAAATGCCTGATGTAATTTCCACTTATATTTTTGAGATAGAAATACCTGAAAATGCTGACAATAATCTCAGGAAAGTAGTTATTAATCAACAGATAAATTTAGAAACTATTACCTTTTTTCCTGAAGATAGTAAGGCTTTTATTATTAACGGAAAAGAAAGAGAGATTGAGGCTAATTTTACGCTAAATACAGAGGGAAAAAATGAAATAACAGTCAACTTATTACAACCAGTAAAAGCTGGAGAAAAACTGAAATTAGCCATTAAAGCGCGTAACCCTCTTTATAGTGGCATTTATCAATTTGGTGTCACGGTTTATCCCGAAGGCAACAACCCCCGAAGTTTGTATTTAGGCAACGCCAGATTTTCTTTTGATATGCGCGGAGGGCGGTTTTAGAGGATTATAATCAAAAAATGGCGGAATGCAGAAAATATAAACAAGTACAGAATTTTTGTAATTATGGGAGGAAAATTATTGAATCAGCAATTGTAATTTTTTTTGAGCAAGAGTGTAAAAGAATTAAGAGTAATAATAGTAACTTTTTAAATGCTTATAATCAAGTTAAGACATTTTATGACAGTAATAAATGGGAACTACCTCAAATATATGTGGAAGGTAAAAATATAGATATTAAGTCATCTAATTATCTTTTCTTTGAGGATATATATGTTTCTATAGAAGCAATTGACTCTATTTTAAAAACTAATTTTCCAGCTTCATTAGACATACTTTGTGGAACAATTAATCCTAATTTTATGTTGACTAAATCTATTTTAAGAACTAACTATTTTATTATAAAAGATATGCACTCATTAAGAAATATAGAAGATCATGGAAGTTCAATTTCGCTTGAAGAAAGACTAAAAAAATTGAAACCATCTGCTAGGAAGCTATATTATGAACCTGAAATTTTCGACAAATTAACAATTTCAATAAAATGGTTTATGCAAGAAATCTATAAAAGAGTTTGTCAATTGTCAAATCAATCTTAACTTTTAATATGTCTATTACTTCACACATTTTAATCGGTTGTCCAAGTAGCGGAAAATCAACTCTAGCTAATCATATTATTCAACAAGATTCTAATTATCAAATTGTCTCCACAGATAACATTAGAAAACAACTTTTTGGAGATGAAAAAATACAAGGAGATTGGCAGTTAATTGAAACAGAAATATTTAAACAAATTGACAGTTATATTCAAGCAGGAAAACCCATTATTTATGATGCTACTAACGCTAAAAGATGGTGGAGAATTTCTCTCCTGAAACAGTTAGCTAAATATAACGATATTAACTGGATTGGTTGGTATTTAAAAACTCCTTTAAATCTTTGTTTAGAATGGAATCAAAAGCGCGATCGAACAGTGCCAGATGATGTTATAACTAATTTATATCAATCTTTAAGAAATTTTCCGCCCCTTCCTGCGGAGGGTTTTTTAGCGGTTTATGAGATACCTTTTCGAGATGGTAAATTAGAAGTTAATCAATTTAATCATCAACTGTCAAAATTACATCGAGTGCAAGTTAATCGTCACAATCGCACTGCTCATAGTAAAGTAAAATTTCATCCTTATTCAAGATTACTAGATTTCGATCGACTTTTGCACCTCATCAGCTTAATTATTAAATATCCTAATCTCGGTAATTTATCACAATCTAACCCCGAATTAATTAGAGAAATTTTTGGAGAAGATATTAAATTTGATAGTCAAATAGAAGAAATTTCAGCAATTATTGCTAGAAAAATTAGCCCTATTTATGCACAAACTGAAGCCATCAAAAAAGATTTACTTTGGTTAGAAAATATTGGTATTATTGGCAGTAAATTTAATCAAAAAATAGAAATAGAGAGAGTCGAAATTGAGGATTTAGTGACTCATCCTTACTCAGATATTGAAGCCTTTGGGCGATTAATTAAAACCATTAATTTTATTATTCATCATCCCTTTACATGGAATAAACAAGAAGGATGTTTACAAAGTTTAGTTAATGCTATGATCTCTCAAGGAATTATTAACTTTAACTGTGCTGACAGTATTCGTAAAGATATAGAAAAAGTTTTAAAACCCTTTGGAATTTTACCAGATTTTACCATGAAAAAAGGCTATTTTATTGGCACGGGAATCTTATCTGAGAATGAATTAATTAAACTATTTAGACTGTTAGAAGCCCAAGCAAAAAGTATCTCCAAACCTTTAGATTTATCTGTATATGAAATCTTAAAAGAACGTTTACAGAATGCCCAGATTGCTCAACCAGAAATTTATCCTGTGAGAGCAATTTATAATAAAAATATTGTCGATTTAGAAAGTCTTAATGATAATGCTTTAGCTAACAGAATTGATGAAGTTGAAAGGTCGATCGAACAGGGAGAATTATTAGAATTAAATCGCTTTATAGGTAGTGGTAAATTTACCCAAGAAGCGGAAGAAAAAAACGTCAATGAAGGATATTTTTTAGCTTATCCAGTGCAAATAGTATTTCATAATATCGGTTGGTATTTAGGCTATGAATGCTTTAAAGGTAAGGATGATGGTTTATTTAAGTTCGATCGATTAGACAGGTTATTTTTAGGCAGAAAACAACATCAATCACGAGATGAAAAGCAACAAATAAATTCCTTAAATAAATTGCAAAAATTATATCAAGCTAGTGGCGGAATCTTTCTTGGTAATAATGTCAAATTGCAAAGACAATATCTCGATCGAAAACAAAAAAGTAAAGCAGAAATAACTATAGAATTATGGTTTAATGACTATACTTTTAAGTTTATCAGTGAAGGCACAAATCGCTTCCCTTTACAACAAATGAAAATGTCCCCCCGTCTTCATAAAAATAGTGAGACAAATCCCCCTTTTACTCTCAAAAAAACGGGAGATAAAAACTTTCGTAATCGTTTTCAAGTAAAATTACCATTATGGTCATTAGAAGACATTGATTTATTACGATGGATTGTCGGTTTTGGTGGGCAAGTTAAGGTAATTAATCCCCCTGAATTAGTGAATAAAGTTAAACAAATAGGAGAGGCTATTGCTCTTTTATATTAAAGTTTAATTAATTCTTCTTGTAAAGATTCAGGCATTTTTCCCAAAGTTTCTAATATTTTAGTTTCAATATTTATCATAGTTTTTTATTTATAAAAGTGTTTTTTTATAGTCAATTAATCTTCTATTCTTAATTATTATTTTTGACGTTAACAGAAAGTGATAATCCTAACTCTTTTAATAAATCTAAAAAAGTAAAAATTTCATCCCCATTAGTATAATCAAAACCTTTATATAACTTATGATAATTATCAATAGCTAACTCTGAAATATTATTGATTTTTTTATGAGCTTCGATCGCATTCTCTAATACTTTTAATAATAATTTAGGTTCGCAATTTTCTTCTTCTAAAACTGTTTCAATATAAGATGCTATTTCTTCAGAATCACAAAGAGATTCAATTAAAAAATCATGGTAATTTCTAGTTGTTAAACTTTCTGCGGTTTTCATAATCTTTCCAATATTTTTTAGCTTGATTAATGTCTTGTTGTTGTGTACTTTTATCTCCTCCACAAAGTAGTAAGATAATCGTTAAATTTTCTCGTCCATAATAAATACGATAACCACCTCCATAATCAATTCTAAGCTCAAAAATACCATCCCCAAGAGTTTTGTAATCTCCCAAGTTTTCTAGTTGAACACGATCTAATCTTAACCTAATTTTTTGTTTTGCTTTTCTATCTTTAAGAGAATTAAACCATTTTTCAAAAGGACTTTGACCATTTTCTGTTAGATAGTTAACAATTTGTATTATAGATAAATTATAATGACAAGATTTACTCTTTCATTGTACCCTAATATCATCTCTATATCATAAGTTCGTAGTAAGGACAGAGAGGCTTTATTAACGACTAAAGTCGTCACTACAAACTAACCTAATCTCATCTTCTTGGCTTTTATTTAGCCATATTTTTATATTTTTTTTGCTACCATGAATCTTAGTCTGTCAACATCAAAAGTTTATGTACACCACAGAAGTAATTAAAATTTCCGTTACTCCTCAAGTAGCGAAAGCCTATCAATCCGCCACCGAAAAAAAACAACATCTAAGTTCGATCGAATCTCCCTATTTTGACGTTAAAGATAAGATTGATTTTAAGCTAAAATAATGGACGAAAACACTTGATCGAACTATATCCAGAGGCTTAACTCCTGAAATTTTGGCAGTATAATTCTTATTGTCCTTATTCGCATCAAATCATAGATAATGTCGCAAATGTCGAGATATGATAAACATAATGATTAAAAGTTAATGCTCAAATACCAATGCAAGAAATAGCACTATCTCTACTCCGTAAAGCCCTTAATAATCCTAATGCCCAATTTCGTGAAGGACAATGGGAAGCAATTACTAAATTAATCAAGACAAAATCACGTTTATTAGTAGTACAGCGTACAGGTTGGGGAAAAAGTTTAGTTTATTTCCTCTCTACTAAATTACTACGAAATCAGGGAGCTGGAGTAACGTTATTAATCTCTCCATTATTAGCTTTAATGCGCAATCAAATTGAAGCCGCCCAAAGAATGGGAGTAAAAGCCACAACCATTAATTCGACTAATTTTGATGAATGGAAGAAAATAGAACAGAAATTATTAGCTGATGAGATAGATATTTTATTAATTTCCCCTGAAAGACTCGCAAATGAAGAATTTAGGAATAATATTTTAATACCTCTATCTCGAAAAATCGGGTTATTTGTGGTAGATGAAGCTCATTGTATTTCTGATTGGGGGCATGATTTTCGCCCAGATTATCGCCGTATCGTGAGGATTTTACAAGCCTTACCCCCCACTATTCCCATTTTAGCAACCACAGCCACCGCTAATAATCGAGTTATAGATGATATAAAAGCTCAATTAGGCTCTAGTTTAGAAATTATTCGAGGAAATTTAACTCGTAAAAGTTTACAATTACAAAATTTTCAACTTCATAACCCTGCTGAACGAATGGCATGGTTAGCCGAAAATTTACCCAAAATAAAAGGTAGTGGAATTATTTATACTTTAACTGTTAGGGATGCTGAAAACGTTGCTAATTGGTTAGTAAGTCAAAACATTAATGCTCAATATTATCACTCTCAATTAGAAAACAATGTAAGAGAAACTTTAGAAAATCAGTTATTGAATAATGAAATTAAAGCCTTAGTTGCCACTACTGCCCTAGGTATGGGTTTTGATAAACCTGATTTAGCTTTTGTTATTCATTATCAACGCCCTAGCTCAGTAGTACATTATTATCAGCAAGTTGGGAGGGCTGGTAGAGCAGTATCACAAGCCTACGGAATATTACTTGGTGGTGAGGAAGATGATGAGATAGCAAATTTTTTTATTGAAAATGCCTTTCCTCCTATTGCTCATACTCAATTAGTTTTAGATACTTTAAATCAAGCTAGTAATGGCTTATCTGTATATGAGTTACAAGAAAAAATAAATTTATCTCATGGGAAAATTGACAAAGTGTTGAAACTGTTGACGTTAGACTCTCCCTCACCCATTACGAAACAGGGTTCTAAATGGTATGCTACTCCTGTTAATTATTACATTGATACTCAGAAAATAGAACTTTTAAAGCAAATTCGTTATCAAGAGCAAAAACAAATGCAAGACTATATGAATAGTCAAAGTTGTTTGATGTTTTTCCTTGCGTCTGCTTTAGATGATCAAAATCCTAGTTTCTGCGGTAAATGTAGCTTATGTTTAAATCAGGATTTATTACCCATTAACTATTCCCCGTTACTTTTGAGTGAAGCACTTAAATATCTTCGCCGTACCGATTATAAAATTGAACCTCGTAAGAGATGGGCTTTGGCAGGAGCTTTTCCTCAGTATGGCTTTTCTGGTAATATTAAAACTGATTTACAAGCGGAGGAAGGTAGAGCGTTATGTTTGTGGGGAGATGCTGGTTGGGGTAGCTTAGTTAAAGATGGAAAATACAAAACGGGTTATTTTGATGAACAATTAGTGGATGCTACAGTAGAAATGATTAAACGTTGGCAACCAAAACCATTACCTGGCTGGATAACTTGTGTACCTTCTTTAAAACGAACGGAATTAGTACCCAATTTTGCTCAAAGAGTGGCGGATAAATTGGGGATTCCTTTTTTGCCAGTGGTATCGAAAGTTAAACAAAATCCTCCCCAAAAAACCATGAATAATAGCTATCAACAAGCTCGTAATTTAGATGGTGTTTTTGTCATAGACCAAGATAAAATTAGAAATGATGCAGTATTTTTGATTGATGATTTTATCGATTCAGGTTGGACTTTTACTGTTGTTAGTGCCTTATTAAGAAAAAATGGTTCTGGGCAAGTTTTTCCTTTAGCTTTGGCGTTAAATTCCTTAAAATAAATTTATGATGATTCAATCTAATACTCACATTCTTAGTCCTAATACTCAAGCAATTCTGTTGCTTTGTTCTCGTTTAGAGCAACAATATAATGATGAACCAAAACCTCTCAATATTAGTGAATATAATACGATCGCATCTTGGTTAAAAGAAGAAGGTTTAACTCCAGCGGATTTACTAGATCATACTTTACAAGCAAGATTATCAAACATCACAATTGACAAGTTAGACTCTGAGAGACTGTTAACATTAATACAAAGGGGAATGATGCTTAGTTTATCGGCGGAGAAATGGACGAATCAAGGATTATGGGTAATTGCAAGAAGCGAGGCTAAATATCCTCAATATCTCAAGAAAAATCTTGGTATTCAAGCACCGCCAATTATTTATGGTGTGGGTAATCAAACATTGTTGAAGCGTGGGGGATTAGCCATCGTTGGTTCAAGGGATATTGATGAAGAAGCGATCGAATATACTCAAAGAATAGTGACATTATGCGCCCAACAACAAATGCAAATAGTATCAGGAGGTGCAAAAGGGGTTGATCAAGTTTCGATGTTGGGATGTTTACAAGAGGGAGGAAGTGCGATCGGGGTTTTAGCTGATAGCCTAATTAAAGCATCTGTGTCGTCTAAATATCGAGAGGCAATCAAACAAGGTAGATTAACCTTGATTTCGGCTTATCATCCTGACGCTGGTTTTTCTGTGGGCAATGCTATGGGGCGTAACAAGTATATTTATGGTTTAGCGGATTATGCTTTAATTATTAGTTCATCTGTAGGAAAAGGAGGTACTTGGGCAGGTGCAGTGGAAGCATTAGAGAAAATTAAGACTATTCCCGTGCTTGTGCGTAATGAGGGGAATGTGCCTTCAGGTAATTTAAAATTATTAGAAAAAGGTGCGATCGCATTTCCAGAATCCCCATGGATGAAGGATTTATCAGACTTATTACCAGAATATATAGAAAACTATCAAGCTAATCATCAAAATGAAATTTCTGATTCGCAACCTCTTTTATTGTCATTATTAGAATATAGTAATAACATCATTAATTCCGATGGTAAAAATTCCGTGGCGGAATCTCGAACTAATGAACAAAAAAATCCTTTAATAACTGATGTAGAAAGTCCAAATTCACAGCAGGATGATAATTATAATGATTATATTCCTAACACTATTTATGAAGTGGTTTTACCGTTAATTTTAGATAAATTAAAAAACCCAAAAACCCATAAAGATTTAGCTAAAGAATTAGATGTACAAGTTAATCAAATTCAAAAATGGTTAAACATAGCACTAAAAGAAAAAAAGATAATCAAACATAAAAATCCTGTGACTTATGAAATTAATTTACAGAAATGATGTCTGTATTTCATCTTCTTGGCTTTTATTTAGGGTTTGCTGAAAAAGTATTTTGATGAGGGGAGACTAGGAGACTAGGAGAAATACCTGAAAATCAACGTTTTAAGATTTTGTATTTAATTAAAATTTCCGTTACTCCTCAAGTAGCGAAAGCCTATCAGTCAGCTACTGAAAAAGAAAAACAACGTCTAAGTTCGATCGAATCTCCCTATTTTAATGGCAAAAATACGATTGATTTTAAGCTAAAATAATGAACGAAATCACTCGATAGCATTATTTCCAGAGGTTTAACTCCTGAAATTCTAGCAGATATTCTTAATTGACTATCTTAATTTAACAAAAATAAAAAAATATAGTTTATAATTAATAAAAATATTTAACATTCATTTATTCAGTCTTATTGTTAATAATATGCCTCAGTTATCATTAAAATTGGAATTTGAGCAAGTATTAGAATTAGTACAACAGTTATCTCCAGAAGAAAAAACTAAGTTAAGTGAAGCCTTAGAAAAAGATACTTTAAATCAAAAATTAACTAATTTTTTAACAGCATTTAAAAATGATGAAATTTCTCTCGACATAATTAATGAAGAAGTGGAAACAGTAAGAGCAGAAATTTATGAAAAACAACAAACCTTGTAAGGTAATTATAGATACTAACCTTTGGATTAGCTTTTTAATTGGAAAGCAATTAAGCAGTTTAAAAAATTTATTAGTTAACAAAACTATTCAACCTATTTTTTCCTCTCAACTGTTGGAAGAAATTAATATTGTCACCAAAAGACCAAAATTACAAAAATATTTTTCTCCTGTAAAAGTCGCAGAGTTAATTGATTTTTTGCAAGTTATTGGGTTAGTTATTGAAGTAAAATCAACTGTTAATATTTGTCGAGATTTAAAAGATAATTATTTATTAGCTTTGGCAAAAGATAGTAATGCAGATTATCTAATTACAGGAGATTTAGATTTATTAATTATTAAAGAGTTTGAGAAAACAAAAATTATAACTTATCAAGATTTTTATAGCCTTTTTTCTGAATAAACTACCCTAATATTATTTTAAAAATAAGTTCGATCGAGCTATGCTACTATGCGACCAAAGTACGTTTTTTAGAATTAAAGTAGTCACTACAAACAAAAAATCCCTTTTTTAAGGCTAAAAATGTTAACCTTAAAATTAAATTAATTTTTCAACAAAAATGTTACAAACAACACAACATCGTTATATTGTTTCTGATTCATCAATTCTTAACGGTGAATCTATTATTGACGGTACTCGTACCCCAGTAAGAGCGATCGTCGAAACATGGCGAATGGGAGTAACTCCCGAAGAAATCCCGAAAGGAATGCCCCATTTAACACTAAGTCAGGTATTTTCCGCCCTTGCTTATTACAGTGAATTTACAGAAGAAATTAATCACTATATTGAATTAAACCACATTCCAGACCATTTAATCGATCGCCTAGTTAAAGATTAAACGATGAATCACCTCTTTATTGAACTTTATTTAGATGAGGATATTAAGTGAGTAGGCAAAATTAATTGTATGTTTACTTTATGAAAGGCAAAAGGCAAGAGGCAAAAAAGATGTAGGTTATTTTAATTAATTTTAAAATTCACAATCTATTTTGCATGAGTACTTAACTAAAAAGAGGAGGCAAAACCTCCCCTTGATTCAGTTTACAAAATGATCAAACGACAACTAGAATAGTTTGGTGATTCGTCAATCTCACGGTAGAGAATATCAATCCATTCTTCTTTTGTTTGAGGAAAGTCTTTCCATTTCACCAAGAAAACCCAGTATTGTTCGATATTTAAAGCCTCTCGGAGTAAACTACCTTCTTGACTTTTCAGAGAAAAAACGAGGTTTCGGGCATTTTTTTCCTTGTCTAATAAGGAAACGCCCACACGAATCGATTTACCTTCGTTATCTTCTAAGAGAATAACCGCATCAATACCGAGAATTTCCCATAGAGTTGCACTATCGGTTAAATCCGATCGCATTTTAACGGCTCGATCGAACTTTTTGGGATAAAGTTGTTTAATAACGGTGAGTAAATATTCTTCGGTTAAATCTTTTGCATTGAAATTTAATACTCGAAGTTGAGAAGCGATGGCACGAAATCTTAAACGTAAACCTAACATGGAATTAACCTCCTTTTGTTTTAGACACTAGAATCCCCTGATTGGAGAATCTAGGTTTACAAAAGTATTAAGGTCAAAACACGGTTAGGTTTAACATTTGATTTATTAATTACAAAAAATTGCTGTCTCCATAGTATAACAAACAAAAAATTATTTTGACAACCCATTAACTTTAGTTTGGAACTACGAACTCAGAACTAAAATACTTATTTTATCAATAGATTCTCAGGAAATCGCAAGGTTCGATCGCACAGTAGGACGGATCGATCGAGCTTTTTCCAGAGGCTTAACTCCTGAAATTTTGGCAGTATAATTCTTATTTTCCTTATTCGCATCAAATCATAGATAATGTCGCAAATGTCGAGATATGATAAAAATAACCGTTGAAAACTAACAGTAAAACTAAATATGACAAATCTCAACTCAGAGGATAAAATCATTTTTCAGCAACTTATTCAACCTTGGCAATTATCAGAATATTCTTTAACTTCACTAATTGGACAACATACAGCAGTAAGAGATAAATCAGCCCAAATTCAGCAACGTATTAAAAATCAAATTGAGCCAAAATTATTAACAATTAAAGTATGTTGTAATGATAAAAATGAATGCCAAATTTTACCTAAATTAATAAAACAACGTGCTTATTATATAGCAGTTTATTTGAATAACTCTACAGAAATAGAATTAGTAAATAATTATCATGAAGACATTAAAAAAGCATTATCTAAATTAAATATTCAAAATCCTGACCAACTTTATTACTATTTAGCTGAGGTTAATTATCAACAACATCTTTATAATTATTATCAAAAAAGTAGTAACATTTTATTATATGTTGGCTCTTGGAATAGTCGCAAAAATATTAAAATAGGAGAATATTTAATTGAAGCCTTACAACTTGATCAAAATAAAATTTCCCCCGAAAAATTGTTAGATTTATTAGAAGAACCTGTCGATGAAATCGTTAAGGAATTTAGAGATAATGGTTTAGAAGTTTCCTTAATAGAATCTGATCAAGAAAATACTAATGTTGATGACAATAGTATAGATAAAGAAGCTAATATGGCAGATAATTTATTACAAATATTAGGTGCAAAACCAAAACCAGATTATTATTACGAAGAAGAAGATTACAATGATTATGGCTACGGTGGTAATCCAGATCCTTTTGATGAGGTAGATTGGGGAGATCCTGATAGTTTTAATGATGAGGCATGGGATCAATTTCGAGATGATTAACACAACCTGAAAATAATGTTATATGTAAAATTAGCTTCGTGAGGTATTACTTAATGATTGACTATTCAAAAATACAGATAGATTTTTTTCTAAAATTCAGAAGAGATAAAAGTTTTAATAACGATCTCTATGTAGTTGTAAGCAATAATCCTTTTAGAAAAGAGTTGACTGTTCAATGGTACTATCCAATGCAAAATCAACAAAACTCAAAAACATTGAAATACCAAGAACTTGATAAATATGAGATAGAAGTATTCTCTCCTAATCAGATTATTTCATGTCCAAACTGTCATGGAACTGGAATCGTAATTAATAGTTATTTAACTATGGGAGGAGCAAATCGCACTCATCAAAATTGTAAAAGCTGTTATAGCAATGGTTATATACTAAAGTAACTGATGTTAATTCGTTTTATGGCTATTAATGTAGTAAAAAATATTGATTAACTTTTTTTTATTGCATCTTTATTTTCTCACCTACACAAAATTATAGTATTCTGGTTTTATGCTCTATGTTTATTAGTCTATTCATTCCCTATAGTTAAAACTTTATATGTCAAATACTCCCATTCAAAGAATTCTTTTTGGTTGCCCTGGTACTGGAAAAAGTTACAAGATAAAAAATGAAATTCTTAAAGATTTAGGAATAGATCAAAATTCTGATAATTATATTAGTACGGTGTTTCATCCTGAATATACTTATGGTGACTTCATGGGTAAATTAGTACCAATTACTAACGAAGCTGGAAAAGTAGAATATAACTTTTATGGGGGTCATTTTTTAAGAGCTTTAATAAAAGCCTACAAAAATTTAATTAATGCTTATAATCAACAAAACAATGAATTTAACACTCCTCAAAATGTTGCTTTAATAATTGATGAAATTAATAGAGGTAATTCCTCAGCTATTTTTGGAACTGCTTTTCAATTATTGGATAGAGAAACGAAAGATGATTTTCGAGGATGGTCAAGTTATCCAATAAATTTAACTGATATTGAAATGAATTTTTTTAAGAAAGAAATCGGCTTAGAACCTAAAGATCAACAAGAGAATGGTGCAACTTACAAAATTTTTACTCTTGGTGATATTGCAACTAAACTAAAACTTAATGAATTTGAGAATAAAATCATTGAATTATTTGGGTTTAATATTTTAAATAATAGTGTCAAAATACCTCCCAACCTCTCCATATTAGCAACAATGAACACTTCTGATAATTCCATTTATTTTATGGATAATGCCTTTAAAAGACGTTGGGATTGGGAATATGTAGATTGGGATGACGATTTTGCAAAAAGAATTCCTCCAGCTAAATATGGTACAAATGGTGATTTAAAATGGGATAATGGATGGAAGAAATTAGTCAAAAATCTAAATACATTTATTAAACAAAATGCTAACTCTATTAGAGGTGGCAAAATAGAAGATATGCAGATTGGTTATTACTTTATAAAAGATGATTTCGTTAGTGCTGAAAAAATAAGAAATAAGTTAATGTTTTTTGTTTGGGATAGTATTTTTAATCGAGATAAAACACCTTTACAAAAACTTCTTAAAGTAGATAAAAAAGACCTTGTTACTTTTGGAGATTTTATCAAAAAACATAATGAATTTGTTAATAATCTTTTGCTAGAAAAATTTGAATAATTTTAATTTTTATTACCATTCTTAATTAAAATAATTATGTTTAATTTTGCTGATATGACCTTAAGTGTAGGGTTTCAAGAAACGAATGAAACTTCTTTTGTCGGTATCCGCCCATTAAAAGACGGTTCAGGCTCTGAATTTTGTTTACCCAATGGCTTTGATAAGTTTAAAGAAGAATTTGATAATGATAATAGTTCGGAAAAATTTAACCGAGTTCGTGATTTATTTTTTTTAATGTATCGTGTTTTAAGAAAATTTGAACAGGATAATTTGGGGAATGGTAGATTTAAAACTAAAGATACTAATTCTAATAAAACTCAAGATAAAACGATGTTATCTCAAGGGGGTAAAACTTTAGAACCAGAAGAAGATGAGGATGGAAATAAAAGTACTACTTTATATAGTAAAATAACTCAAATTGAGAGAATATTAGATGCTTATGATGAATTAGCAATTTATTCAATTCAGAAAAGAATTAGAAGAAGTGAAGAAATAGATTATGCTCAAATTCATAAATATTTAGATAGAGCTATCTATTTAGATTATTCTGAAGAAGATCATGTTATTCATATTGAATCGATGGACTTACCACGTTTAACTATTCATTATGAAAGCACAGATATAATTAAACTTTACTGCTTTATTCTTTATGCAATTATTGAGCAATTACAAGAGGATGTACCTGAAAATGTCTTAGCTAGAACTCAAGAAATACGTTTTTTAGCAGAACAATTTAGAGATGAGTATTTAACTCATGATCAGTCACTTTTTGACTCTAATTCTTATGAAGAAACAATTTTAATTTTGAAAGAAGTTTTTGATAATATAGATAGAAACACTCATTATAAAGATCCTAACTATTGGGGATTTTACGAGGCGATCGAAACCTTTTTATATGGTAGTTTAAATTTTGAAAGTAATGACGGAGAGTTCTGGGGAATTAAAGGACAACAAGGTTTTTCTTATGTTTGGGAAGATATGTGTCAGACTTACTTCTTCAAAAGAAATTTTGACCGTAAAAATAATAGATTTAATCAAATTCGTTTTGCTGATACAGATATTATTGTAGAAGGTTATGAAAATCCTTGTATTGATAAACCAGAGTCTTACCCGAATTGGAGAAGTCTTGACGAAAAAAATAAAGTTGGTAATTACAGTTCAGATGAAATTGATGAAGATAAAACAACAATAAAAAAATGGGTTTATGGATGGCCGTCTGATGTAGATGATCCTTATTACTGTAATACGAATCGTAAAATATTGTGGAAAGATTTATTTCGTATTGAATTTAATTTGAATAAAAGAATTTTAAATAATGGTAAAATTCAATTTGAAAATAAAAATCCTTATAGTCTTTTATGTCGTACTCCAAAACCAGATATGATTTTACAAAATCAAGATTCAAAAGTAGAAATAATTGACTTTAAAAATGTTTCTCTTGACTTTTTTATTCGCAATAAAGATAAACCTATAGACAACTTAACAGAAAAAGAAAAAAAATATAGAATTGATGTAATAAAACAATTAGAATACGAATTTGCTTTACAAGAACATGGTTATGAAGTTACAGAAAATCGATTTTTTATCCCTTGCTACTATGATATAGAGGGAAACAGTGAAGGTGAATATGCTGATTTTGAAATTAATGGAATTAAAATATTTCAAGCTGACTTTTACTATATATTAAATATATACTTGAATTAATTGCCAAATTGCCCAATACTTAAAAACAAAAAATTTTAATTTTATCTATAAAAGTGACTTGAAATGACTAACAAAATAAGAATTTATGATTTATCAAAAGAGCTAAAGAAAGATAATAAAGATATTTTAGAGATTTGCAATAAGTTAAATATTCTGGTAAAAAATCAGAGTACTCCAATTAATGAAGATGATGCGAATAAAATTCGTCAATATATAAACAATAAATGTAACAACTCCCCATCGATAGAAAAACAAGAATTTTATCTTTCATCTAAGCAAAAAATAATAACAAAATCTAGCCCTATAATTAGAGGTCGTAAACTTAGGACAAGTACAATTGTTGCTGAAATTAATAAAAATAATAACGATATTGAAAAACCAACAAAATCAAAAATAAATAATAACAAACCTCAAATTAAAACAGCTTCAGAACCTCCTTCTATTAGTATAATTAGAGAACTAACAGTTAAAGATGAAAATATTATTTTTCAAAAAAGCCTAGAAAAAACTTTAGAAAGTAATTATAGTAATTATGTTCCCTTAATATCTTTTAATGATTCAAAACAGCAAGAAAAAGCTAATAAATATATTTCTGAACAAGTAAAAGAATTTTTTAAATTTTTACAAAAAGATTTTAAAGAATTTTCATATTTAGAATATTCAAAAACTATTAGCGATTTAGATTTTAGTGGTAATCAAAAAAAACCTATAGATTATTTTTATAATCATTTATTAATAGACTTAGTAAAAAGAGGAAGAGATCAAAATGGAAAACTAATTTCACCTAAACAATGGACAGTAACTTTTGATATTAATTGTACTCCTATTAAAGTTCCTGAATTAATCATTCCTAATTCGGGTAATTTATGCCGTCACTTTGGAACTATTGATATTGGTGGAACTCCAATTCTTTATTATATTTATTTCACCATGCAAGAAATTCTTGATGCTATTAGAGATAGTGATTAAAAATGTTAACCTTAAAATGTTAACCTTAAAATTAAATTAATCTTTTCACCAAAATGCTACAAGCAACACAACATCGTTATATTGTTTCTGATTCATCAATTCTTAACAGTGAACCATTATCGAAGGTACTCGTACTTCTGTTGGATCGATCGCATTTTTCATTAGTTGATTTCTGCGATAAATTGTAAAAATTGTCTTGGTGTTAAAATAGGAATACCTTGAAATGGATGCAATTCTAACAAGTCTTTATCCCCCGTTATAATGTGCGTTGCATTTCCATTAACTGCTAACTCTAAAAATTTATTATCATTGGAATCTCGACAAATCTCTATTTTTTCAGTAATTTCTATAATTTCTGCTTCTACAGATAAACCAGCTAGAAAATCCTCTCGTTTAGTTTTAATCATTGAGAATTGATTGTAAAATTTCTGGAGTCATTCCATTAGCGATCGATTATTGACTTGCTTCTTCCATAATGTCTAGCAGTGGTTTTTGATTAATAGCCTTTTTTAGCATTACATTGAGAAACATAGCAATTTTCTGCTGTTTTTCAGGTTTGGTTTCTCGATAAGCCTTGGCAATTTCAGAATCAACTTGAATGGTAATTGTTTCCATTGTTCCTTAAGAGTTAAATAGAGAATATCTTTAATTATAATAGTAAAAATCCTTAAACACTTAATTCGTCATTAGCATCAAAGATCAACTAAACTCTTAATTTTTGAATTAAAGTAGTAGAGTCGCAAAATAAATTGGGTAACAAAATGAGCCAAAACAGCTATTTAGAACAATATCCCCCTATCACTCTACGAAATTACTACCGTGAAAAAATTTTGCACAATCAAGCCCACTGGTTTTTAGCTACTGAAACCGCCGTGACTTTCCCTCCGTTACATCAAAAAGGCTGGTGTCGTTACTATGCTATTCCTGATTTTGTCTCTAGTTATTTTCGTTTATTGGCTCAAGGCTCAGAAATTGTCGAGCAAATTTTGGAAATTAGTCATCGAGACTATAGCGTTTCTCCTCAAGATAACCGCCCTGTATTGTTATCATTGATGGAATCTGACATTCATCGAGTTATTGCTCCCATCGCTATTACTGCATGGTTAACAGTAGATGAATTTCGTTGGGAAAAATATATTCCCCAGATACCCCGTGATTTAAACTACGGTTTAGTCACTCAATATCCTGAAGCTATTTGTGCTTATGGGGCGTTTATGGGTAATTTTAATCGCCCTCAATTCCTTCATCTCCTATCTACCGCTAGTATTGATAAGTGTGGGTTATTAGCTCAAAAAGAAGCTAATCGTCAAATACAAGAATTGAAAATAAAAAGATTCTCAGGTAATCACAAGATTCGATCGAACTTTTAAGACAGAAATTGTGAGTTTCGATCGATATTTTCCGTAAAAATGCTAACTTCTAAGAGGGGATTTTTTTTGTGAAAAGACGAAAATAAGTCGATGTCATCAATTCCTTAAGGGGGAAGAAAATATAAGTTAAAGGGTTAATGGTGACGATAATGTCTCGAAAATCCCTCACCGCTAAGTTAACAATCTGCTTGGCTACCCAATCCGCCGACATGATACCAATAGGGTTAAGGTTACTCTTAAAAGGTCCTAAAATCAATTTCCTAATGATACAAGGGGCGTTAATTCTCTTGAGGGTGACTAAGTCGCCCATTGTCCTTTTACTCATTTCATAAAGCGGACAAAATGTCGGATTAACCTCTGCTTCTGAGGTGTTAACCCATATTTCTTTGGTGGCTTTGTCTTCATTATTGCGCACGGTAGTTAAGAATAATTCCATTAAACGCCATCCCGAAAAAACATTCACTTCATAGGAGTTTCCAATGGCATCGGCACTGATTTCTCCATAAACGTTAATGCCATGATTGATGATTAAAATGTCTGTTTTCTCTAAAATACTATTTAGTTTTGATTCTTCTCCTGTTTGCCAAGTAACAGTTTTTATGGCAATTTCTTCATTTTTGACGTTAATAAATACTGGTTTTTCTTGACAGGTTAAAGCGGTAACTTTTGCCCCTTTTAAGTATAGTTGTTTAATTAATTCTTGTCCTAGTGTGCCATTTGCACCAGTGATGGCGATTTTTTTCCCTTTTAATGATAATGCTGTTCCCATGATTCGATCGACTATAGTTAATGTACCGCAAAAATAAGCGTTTTGATCATCGAAGTGGTGTCGCCAATGATAGCTACGATTGACAAAAAAATTGGCGGGAATCGCCGTAAATTCTCCTTGACGGTGAGTAACATCTGTAATTTCGTCAGCATTGGGTACACCTAAACCCCTTGCGATCGCTCCCCCTGTAAATGTTAAAGTATAAAGTGATCCTGTCCATGCTAACCATTGATAACTTGGGGTAATCCATCCAAAAGAGATAAAGCAGAAGGCAAAACCCACGCTAAACATCAACATTACGAGGGATTCGGGTACATCATTATACCATTGCGCTTGACGATAAATTTCTACGCTGTTGAGGGATAAATCTGGTTTAAATACTCGATGATGCCAGTTGTGTAAACGCCCCAAGGGTTGCCAAATATGGGCTAAAAAATGATAGCAGTCTCTGACTAATTCTACCCATACTAGGGATATTAGCGCGATCGAGATTGCCATGAAAAGTGAACTATTAATCATGCCGAAATAAATTTATTAAAATCATTTTAAAAACTATAGAACATTTTAGCAATTAATTAGACCTGAGAAAATTGAAAATTGAGAATTGATAAATAATATTTAATTTATCACAAATTATAATTCATTGCTATACTCTGATATAACTCACTTTTATTATTAAATTTTATGCTAAATAAGGTTCGATCGAACTTTCAATATTGGTTGAAAATAATGCTAATTATTGTTATTTTTCTAGGCATTTTTTTTAGGGTAACGAATATTGATAAAAAAATTTATTGGCATGACGAAGTTTATACATCTTTAAGAGTAGCAGGTTATGAAGGAGATGATATAGCAAAAACATTTTTTAACGGTGAAATTATTACCGCTAAAGACTTATTAGAATTTCAGGCATTAAAACGGAATACTCCCTTGTCAGCAACGATTGAATCATTGAAAAAAAATCCAGAACATCCACCATTATATTATTTATTACTACGTTTTTGGCAAGATTTATTTGGAAGTTCTATTATTATTAGTCGCAGTTTATCAATTATTTTCAGCTTGTTAGTTTTTCCCTCAATTTATTATTTATCTCAACAACTATTTAATGATAATTTAATTAGTTTAATTAGTGTTGCCTTAGTGGCTATTTCTCCCGTGCAAATACTTTATGCCCAAGAAGCAAGAGAGTATAGTTTATGGATGGTAACAATTATTATCTCTAGTGTGTATTTTTTGAGGGCAATTAAAACTAATAAGATATTTGATTGGTGGGGTTATAGTTTAAGTCTCAATTTGACTTTTTATACCTCAATTTTATCTATATTTTTACCCATAATAAATTTGACTTATCTATTTTTACTTGGTAAAATATTAACCTTCAAAACTAGAATTAAATTTTTTATTTTTACCACTATAGGTGGTTTACTATTTATTCCTTGGTTCGTCATCATATTTGTAAATTTTAGTCTTTTAAAAGAAAAAACTAATTGGACAAATATAGAAAAACCTTTAGAATTTTTAGCTACTTATTGGGGTTTACATTTTACGAGTTTATTTATTGATTTAGGTTTACCTTTATATCATTGGGCTAGTTATATTTTCATGGCATTGATATTTCCTTTAATCATCTATAGTTTTTATTTTTTAATCAAAAATACTGATAAAAATATTTGGCTTTATTTATTATTATTAGCAGTTATTCCCACTTTAGCTTTAATACTACCTGATTTAATTTTAGGCGGAATTAGATCAAGTATAACAAGATATTTTTTTCCTGCTTATCTATCTATTTATTTAACTATTGCCTATACTTTAAGCGTAAAAATCACACAAAAATCAAGAATTTTTGCATCAATTTTAGTTATGATTTTTGTTGTCAGTATTTTATCAAATACGATTAATACCAATGCTCAAACTTGGTGGAATAAAACTGCCAGTTATAATAATGCCAATATTGCCAATATTATTAATCAAGCTGAAAATCCCCTAGTTATTACAGAAAAATTTGATATTAATGAAGGCAATATTATTTCTCTTAGTCATAATTTAAAACCCGAAACTAAGTTACAATTATTCCCAAAAAATGTAACGATTAAACCTGAGTATCAATTTCAAAATATTTATATTTTTAATCCTTCTTCTGATTTTATTACTAATATAGAAACTGCTTATCAAACTAACTTAAATCTTATTTCCCCTTTGTATCCTTTTCTTTATCAAATTAATTAGGGGGTGCTGAAAAAGTCTTTTGATGAGGGTAGGTATCAGGTATCAAGTGTCAGGTTAAAGAATGAAAAATCAAGGTTTTGAAGCGTTAAACCCTAATTAGATAACAGAGGAGGGAAATTTATTAATTAATTACGAGAAAAGAATAAAAATCGTGTTTTGACAATGTTTAATGGGGTTAAAGAAATACGAAATAAAGCCTTGATTAGTAGCCATAATGATTGTAATTCTTTCGGGGTTTGCTGATGAATCCATGTATTTGGTTGACAAAACAATATTTTAATAACCTGACGATATTGGGATAAAGAAAGTGGCGAAAAAATAACTTTTATTGTATCTTTTTTTCTAAGATAAGATATACTTTTAAATGGTAAAGATAATTCTTCCATGAGAAATTCTAACTCTCCATTATTAGGTATTTTAACAGAGGAATTAAAGTTAATTTCTACACCTATTTCTGACATTTTTGTAACAATACCTTGATAGATTTGATTCCCATTTTTTAATATCACTGGCTTATTTACTTTTAACCATTGATAACTGTCAGGTTTCGGTCTTTCTATTAATGCTATGATTGATAGCATAATAAGTAGTAAATTATAAAAATTCCAAAATATAACTATTTTTAAATCGATCGAACTTACAATTTCTAGGGCATTATCATTAATCCATTGTTGCACTAAATTTAAAAAATTAAACAAATTTATAACTAGGAAAAAAATTAAGGGTGATGCTAATTTCCAATTAAAATAATAGCTATTATTTTTTATTCCTTTAGGCGTTACTTTAAAAATTGATTGAAAGGGATTGATTAGAGTTTGTAAAATTTCTATAGTTATAGGTACAGCAGTAACAACATTATATACCTCAGACATTAAGATCGATCGACTGCGAAAATTTAACCAAGAAAAGATAAGCATTTGTACAAAATAAAAGGGAAAGAAAAAATAGATAATTTCTTCAAAATTAGTTTGTAACGGCATTAAATGGAATAAATTATAGGCTAAAGGTAATAATAACAAGATAACTTTTAAAGGACTCGAAAACCACTGTAAAATACCTTCTAAATGGGCTATTTTTTGCCACCATTTAAAATTTTTAATAAATAAAGGATTTTCGTTAATAAATAATGTTTGAATTGTACCCCTTGCCCATCTTTGTCTTTGTCGAATATAACCGAAAATATTTTCGGCTGATAATCCTGCACTGAGACTTTCTGCTAAGTAAATTACTTGATAATTTTCTGCTGATAAACGAATCCCCGTATGATAATCTTCGCTTAAGGAATTAGTAATAAAACCTCCTATTTTTTCTAAAGATTTTCTACTTATCACAAAAGAACTTCCATAACATAAAGCTGTATTAATACTATCTCGAATTGGTTGATAGTAACGGGAAAAAATATCAACATCAGGGGGAATTTTATCTTCCAAGCCTAAATTTTTGGCAATGGGATCATTAGAATAAAAACTTTGGTAAGTTTGTAATAGCCCTATTTTTGGGTCTTGAAAAAAGCCGATCGATCGTGTTAAAAAATTAGTAGTAGGTACAAAATCAGCATCAAAAACAGCTATTAATTCTCCCTTTGTTTGACTTAAAGCATAGTTTAAATTTCCAGCTTTGGCATGAAGACGATTTTCACGAGCGATATAATTACAGTTTAATTCTTTACATAATTGTTGAATTTCTTGTCTATATCCGTCATCTAAAAGATAAATTTTTTTATCATTATATTCTATGGATTGACAACCAACGATCGTTCTTTTTACTACTTCTAAAGGTTCGTTATAACTAGGAATTAAAATATCAACTGTTGGCTGATAAATTTTTTGTTTAACTATTTCTTCAACTCTATCAGCTTGGGATTTTCTACTCTTAATATTTAAGGTTAAAATTGTCTGCAAAAATGGACTTAAAATAAGGGCTATTTCTATTAATAATAAACCGATACTAAATATACTATTGACAGAATCACTTAAATTTAGGGTAGAAGTCGATCGCCACCAAAAATAGCGTATCATCAAAAATAAAGAGGTGAAAACTATAATTATCCTTGACCATTTTTTCTGACTAGGAGACAATAATATAGTAATTTGAACGATCGAAACACCTATTATTAAGGGTAAAAATAATGATAAATTATTAGTAATAAACCAATAGCATAATTTTTCTATTAAGTTTGAGTTATAAAGCCACGTTAAAATTAAAGCAATAATGGCACTAACTATACCGACAATGACAATTCTTAGGGAATAATTTTTAGATTCAACACGCATAATCGATCCAGGAATTTTATTAATATTATACTAGGAAATAACCTCAGTTCGAGATAAAATCGTTAATAAAGAGAAGTAATGGGTAATGATTAAGAAGTTAGGCATCAGCAAGAGGCAAACCCTATTTATAATGACTTTTCAAATTCTGCAATAATTTGTTCAATAACTTGCTTTGAAATATCAGAAAAATCAGATTTTGAATAAATTGTGACTAAAATAATTTTAGTACTTGTTTTTAAATAATAAATAACTCGATAACCTGCACTTTTTCCCTTTTGAATATTAGTATTTTTTAGACGAATTTTAAAGATTTGATAAGTCGAGCCTGAAATTCTATCGCCTAAAATTTCTCCCATTTTTAGTTGCTCAATAATAGTCTCTAAATCCCCACGAATAGAGCGATAACGTTTAGCTAATTGAGTCAAGTTTTTTTTAAATTGCTTTGTTAATATAATCTCAATAGACATCTACTCCAGTAGTTATGATATTTTAGTAGTAAACAATTGTTAAAAATTTTGATATATAATAGGTTTAGGATTTTAAAAATGCAGATATTATAAATTTACAGTTTTAATTTAACCAAAAACCTGCCACCTGATACCTTTTTTTAGACATTATTTATCATACTCAAAGTAAGAGAGTCGCTAAACTTTTTACTAAGAAAGAATTACAATCTTTTCTGAAAAAGTATTTAAAAAATAATCGGACATAAATTATTCAACATCAATTCCATCCCACATCTGAGATAAAGGGATTGTTTGCCCTGTAAATGCTTCTTTTAGCCCTTGTTTAAGACTGGCTATTACTATGTCATCAGGAGTATCATCAATATCAAAATCTAAATAGTTTTTTTGCATCAAATAATGTAAGATTTCTTTTTGTTCAATTAGTGAAAGTTGATCAATTAAATTAAATACTTGATCTTTTGTAATTTGCAAAGTTATCACAGTTATTTACTCCTTATTTTTGTTTTTAAATTGCTGTTGTGCAAAAATTTAATTAATTAGACGGGAATGACTCCATAAATAATTCTCTCGTCATGGGTTGCTCTATCATTAACCCTTCTTCCCCTAAAATATCTAATGGCTTCCCTTCTACATTTATCCACACATTGCCACTAGGATTCAAACTACTAGCAGTATAAATCACCTGCCCTAAACGTCCAATCATAGACGCACTGCCTCCTCCACTGGTAAACTCTTGGGATAAGTCAAGGTGAATGCCGTCATCTTTTACCGCTAAACTAATCAATTTTGTTTCTTGGGGAATCGCTGTTTTGATGGAGTCGTTTTCTGATACCGTTAACAGTTTATTAAATCCCAAGGTGAGGGATTCTTGCTCATTTTGTCCTTTTTTAATTTCAACTATAGTTGGCACAAGTTCTAATTCTTCATTCAAGCCATAGAGTTCGATCGAACTTTCGGAGACGGCAGGTTCGGGTATAATTTCAATAGGCTGATTTTGTCCTTGATTTTTGGCAGTGAAGTTACCGTAGGCATACCAACCTGCTATTGTGCCTAATGCTAATATAGTAGTTGCAATTCCTGCTATAGTTTTAGTAGAAAAAAGTGGGTTTCGATCGTGATTATCAGTCATAATTTTTATAATTTAAAACAATAAATTTAGTTAATTTAAAATAAATATTTAGTCTTTTTTAGAAGGTTGAAGATGGATAAAACCAGCAATTTCTAAAGTATCCTCATTAATGTTAAATTGCAAAAGTCTCATAGTGATACCAGAATCCTCCAGATTTCTCCAACTCAACTGATTATTAATATTATCAACAAAACCTTGTAATAAGCTAGATGATAGTCTTCTGTTATTTAATGTTCCCTCTATATCACTGATTATGATACTATGACCTTTAATCACCCCTAAATTAAATTCTAAGTTTACATCTAAAATTTCTTCTCCCCGAATCGGTAATTTTACCTTAGTCTCCATAGCAATACGATTATTACCTTTCAGATTCAAATTTAATTCCAATAACTCAAATCCTGAAGAAGCATCCCCAGTTACTTTACTAATCATTTCTTCTACTTGAGGGGATTTTATTAAGTTATTTAGATCATTTTCTGTCAAAATGGTACGCCACGCCATATTCAGAGGCTTTTTTAAGACAGTTTGCCAATTATCCGCATTTAATTTTCTTATCTGATCTAAGTCTATGCCAATTCGATCGGTTTCTAACTCCAATAATTCCACTCGAATATGAGGGCGAGGTTGCCACTGTTTTAGGCTAATCTGGATGGAATCCGCTTCTCCTTTGATTAATTGATGGGTGGGAATACTATTAACCCTCACCTTTACCTCCCCAATTTCCTCCGATTGATTACGAAGAATATTGGTTAAAGAATTATTAAGGATTAAGCCTCCCCCCGTAAATAAAAAGATTATAATGGTAGCAGAGATAACAAAAAATTCCATATTTCCTTAGTCATCCTTCATAACAATTTATTGAAAGTGATCATCAACAATTTTGATATTGTAGATTAAATTTCTAAATTATGGGCATTAATAATTAATAATTTGAGATTTTTTCACTATTTCAATTTTAAAGGGAATTGACTTGTATTTTCGATACTACCCATAACAAGTGGCTATTTTATCAAATCAGGAATGAGGAATGAGGAATTATCAACTATTCTCTATTTCCTATTCCCTCTTTTAATTAGCAAACTTAAATGTTTTCTCCCTTATATCCTAATCTCTAAAACCGATTTGCTGTTGTTAGCTAATTTTATACAGTTATGAAAATTACAAATCATAAATTGGCTCAATAAATTTCAATGATTAATATAGTTAAACAGAGAATTTGTTTCAGGGGATTTTTTTTACTAAAATTGAAAATTATATGCTTGTCAAAACCCTGTCAAAGATGAATAAAAATAAAACAGTAAATATTGTCAGTAGTGAGAAAAAATATTCTCTTATCTATGCTGTTGATGATCAAAAAATCAACTTAAATTTGCTGTCTGTTTTTTTAACTCATCAAGGGTTTAAAATTATTACTGAAACCGATATTCTTAAAGCAATTCCAGATATTGAAAAAACTCAACCAGATTTAATTTTATTAGATATTTTAATGCCTAATTTAAACGGTTTTGAGGCTTGTACTTTATTAAAATCTTCTCCTGCCACTAAAGATATTCCTATAATTTTTTTAAGTGCTTTAGATGATATTAATGACAAGGTAAAAGGTTTAGAATTAGGCGCGGTTGACTATGTCACTAAGCCTTTTCAGTTTCCTGAATTATTATCTCGTATTAATGTTTGCTTAAAACTGCAAAAGTTGCACGATGATTTAGAAGCACAAAATAAAAATTTAATTAGAGAAGTTAAAGCTCGAAAAAACGCTCAATTAGCCCTCAAAAAAAGTGAAGAAAGACTTCGTACTATTATTAATAATAATCTCAATGGTATGGTAGTTGTAGATCATGATGGTATGATTTTATTTGTTAATCAAGAAGCTGAAAAAATTTTCGATCGAACTAGGGAAAAAATGTTAGGAGAAAACCTCGGATTACCCTTAGAATTAGAGCAAATTAGTGAGTTAGAAATACCTCGATCGAATAGAGAATTAATCACAGTAGAAATGAGGGCAGTGCCAATGATTTGGAATGATAAAAGTGCTTATTTAATTTCCTTTATTGATATAACAGAAAAGAAAAAAATGGAGGAAAAATTAAAAATATTATTTCAAGCCTCCGAGCAAAGTCCAGCATCAATTGTCATTACAAATATTGAAGGAAATATAGAATATGTTAACCCAAAATTTGAGCAAATTTCAGGGTATAAAGAAGAAGAAGTATTAGGTAAAAACCCTCGCATTTTGCAGTCTGGACATTTTACCCAATGTGATTATAAACATTTATGGCAAACAATTAGTCAAGGAAAAGAATGGCAGGGGGAATTTCATAATCGCAAAAAAACAGGAGAATTATATTGGGAAAAAGCCTTAATTTCTCCCATATTTAACTCGGCTGGTGCTATCACTCATTTTATGGCAGTAAAAGAAGATATAACTGAAAAAAAACAACAAGAACTTTTGTTACAATATCAAGCAAAATATGATCATTTAACTAAAATTCCTAATCGTAATTATGCCTTAGAAAAAGTGAATCATCTCATTATTCAAGCATCTGATACTAAAACTAATTTAGGGTTAATGTTTATTGATTTAGATCATTTTAAAGAAGTTAATGACAATTTAGGACATGATTTTGGGGATGAATTATTAATTCAAGCTACCCAAAGAATGAAAAACGCCTTACGCAATACAGATTTACTAGCTCGTTTAGGAGGGGATGAATTTTTTATCGCCATTCCCTTTGTGGAAAAATTCAGTGATTTAGAAAAAATAGCCGTTAAAATCATCGATTTATTACATCAATCTTTTCAAATTTTTGACCATGATGTATTTATTTCTGCTAGTGTTGGTATCACAATTTTTCCTCAAGATGGAGACAATTTAAAACAATTAATCCGTAATGCCGATTTAGCCATGTATGAGTCTAAAAAAAATGGGCGTAATCAATTTCAATTTTATCAGTTAGAAATGAATAAAAAAGAAATAAATAAGTCCACATTAGAGCAAAATTTTCTTCGGGCAATAGAAAACAATGAATTTAAAATAGTATATCAACCTATCGTTGAAATTAACTCTCAATTAATTGTCAAAGCGGAGGCTTTAATTCGTTGGGAAAGTGAAGAAGTCGGTTTAATTTATCCTGACAAATTTTTACCTATGTTAGAAAAAAAAGGGTTAATTTTAATTTTAGAAGATTGGATTTTAAAATCTGTTACTAAGGATATGAAAACATGGAGAAATATTAAAAATATTCCCATTAGTATTAATTTATCTGAATATCAATTTCAAGATATTGAACTGATTAAGAATATTATCGACTTTATCATAGATCAAAAAGACGGTTCGATCGTCGAATTAGAAATTAAGGAGGATATTTTATTAGAAAGAAAATACCTAGTCACAGAAATTTTACATACCTTATCTCAATCGGGTATTAATTTATGTTTAGATAACTTTGGTTTAGGCTTATTTTCTCTAAATAACTTGCAAAAATTTAAGTTTAAATTTATAAAAATAGATCAATATTTGACTAAAGATTTAACCAAAAATCCAGAGACAAAATTACTGATAAAATCTATTATTTTATTAGCTAAAGCCTTAAATATAAAAATTATCGCTCATGGCATTGAAACAACGGCAGAATTAGATATATTAAAAGAATTAAACTGTGATTACGGGCAAGGTTATTTATTTTCTAAACCTTTATCTCCTGCTAATTTTTATCAATATTTACTTAAACAGCAACAAGAAATTGATGATTCTATTCGCAAAATATATTTATCTTAAAATAGGGGGTGATGAAAAAGTATGGCTCTTGGACTTTGAGTATGATAAATTATTGGTAGAGGTAGGCAAATGGCAAAAGTTAATTTTTTTATTTTATTTTATTTTTTGGAATAGAAAATGTCAGACATAAAAGACTTTAAAGATTTAATAATTTGGCAAAAAGGGATGATAATAGCCAAAAGTATTTTGATGGGAATAGGTATCAGGTGTCGGGTATCAGGTTTTGTTACTTGGATTAATTATTACCTAAATTTTGATCGTTTTTAAGATAATTAAGACTTAAAATACTTACAAGAAAAATGACACAACGTATTGTAAAAATATTCTCACAATATTCAAAAAAATATTAAGTTTTAATAACATTATCTCAGAAAAAACTTAAAAATTAGTATCATAGAACACAGAAATTAATTGTTTTTTAACGATCGATTTCATACTTATACTATTTTTATGGAGAAACGCTATGGTAGTTGAATTAGTATCCAAGCCGACATTAGCATTGGAAAATTCCCTCTCTACAAATTGGAATCCTGTTTGTCATATAACTTATAATCGTGATTCATGGGTAAAACTTAATCAATCTCCGAATGAGTATAGTGAAGATGAAGCGTTATTATTATGCGAAAAATCGGCTGGAGTTTGGGTAAGTTGGATTCCTAGTTATGGAGAAAAGATATTAGATAAAAGCGAATTTTATTGTTAAAAATTTTGTCAGGGAAAAAATGGATAAAATAGAGGATTAACAGAAATCTTTTTGCGTCTTTGCGAGAGAAAAATTAAACCCCTTCTAATTTATTCAGCAAACCCTAATTATGAAAGACTATCGCAATCTATTATCAGATTTGATTAATCGTTACCGTCATAGAGTGGACTTTTTAAGTATTCGTCTCGAAGAAGGAGAAGGTACTAATATTGTAATCAAAAACGATCAAACGGAAAATCTCAGTGAAGGTATTTCTCTTGGAGGGCAGATTCGGGCTTGTTATAAAGGAGGATGGGGGTTTAGCACTTTTAACGACTTAACTCAACTTTCCTCAAGAATCGAAGATGCTATCACCTCCGCTTTACTTATCGGTGACGATGAAACTATTTTAGCGCCTGTAATTCCCATACAAATCTCCTGTGAGTTACCCTTAACAGGCACAAATCCCCGTTTAATACCCCTTGCTGATAAAAAACGACTGTGCGATCGATATAACCGTATTTTAAGTGAAGTTGACGAAAAAATCACCAGTAGCCAAGTTAGTTATAGTGACTCTCAACAAACAATTCTTCTAGCTACTTCCGAAGGTAGCATGATTCAACAATCATGGATTGACTGTGAAATGAGATTTAGTTCGATCGCAACTAATGGTAATATAGTGCAAACAGGGAGAGAAACCACAGGCACAAGAAAAGCCTACGAAGACTTAACCAACCTTGAAAATATTGTCTCTAATGCGTCTAAAAGAGCCGTAAATGCCCTTGAACACCCTTCTGTTAAGGGGGGTAAATATACAGTGGTTATTGATCCAATTTTAACGGGTTTATTTGTCCATGAAGCCTTTGGTCACTTGTCTGAAGCTGATATGGCATACGAAAACCCTGATTTATTAGAAGTAATGACGATAGGGCGTAAATTTGGAGGGGAAGAGTTGCAAATCTTTGACGGTGCAATCCCACAAGGGCATCGAGGCAGTTATTATTATGATGATGAAGGCACACCTGCCACCACCACTCAATTAATCAAAGACGGGGTTTTAGTAGGGCGACTCCACTCAAGGGAAACCGCAGGAAAGTTAGGGGAAAAACCCACAGGCAACGCTAGATGTTTAAACTATCACTATCCTCCCATCGTGAGAATGACTAATACATGGATAGCCAGAGGCAAAACCCCCGTAGTGCAATTATTTAATGGTATAAAAGAAGGAGTTTACGCCACTAACTGGATTGGAGGTATGACAAACGGCGAAATGTTTACCTTCACCGCAGGAGAAGCATGGATGATTCGAGATGGTGTGATCTCTGAACCTGTCAAAAATGTTACTTTATCAGGGAATGTCTTTAAAACTCTAGCAAATATTGAGTTGATCGGAGATGATTTTCACTGGGATGAATCTGGCGGATGTGGTAAAGGAGGGCAAAGTGGTTTGCCTGTAGGCTGTGGAGGTCCAAGTTTACGCATTAAAAATGTTGTTATTGGTGGAGAATGAATAATGGATAATGAATAATGAGTAATGAGTAATGAGTAATGAGTAATGAGTAATGAGTAATGAGTAATGAGTAATGAGTAATGAGTAATGAGTAA
>NZ_JBLZFY010000044.1:0-33576 GCF_050753365.1 Geminocystis sp. CENA526 | reverse complement strand
ATTGTTTTAAATAAAATTTAGTAAAAAATGCTCAGTTTTTCAGTAAAAATTGTGAAAATTGAACACTTTTTAGTTGATGTAGTATGCTTAAACCATTGATTTTAATAGACTTCTGATTTATTCAGCAAACCCTAGTTATGAGTTTAAACCATTATTCCATCGTGTAATCAATTAAACGTCTAATAGATACCGTTAAATAAATTTGGTTCTTCTACTTTGAGTATGATAAATTCTTGATGAGGATAGGAAAAAGAGAAGAGGGAATTTTTAATAATAAATTATAAACTGTTAATTGTATTTTTCAGTAATATCAAAATTTGACATTTTCAATTTTCTTAGTGCAAAATCTCAATATCAGCGCTATATTATTATTCAAGCTATCTAAGTTATTGACATTGTACAAAAATTGCTATGGGGAAAACATCAACGATCGAATCAACATCAAGGGTTAATTCACCCAATTTAGAATTGTCCACTTCCATGGTAGAAAATAAAACCTCTCCCCAGAAAAAACAAGCCCCTCCTCAAACTCAGCATCGGAAGTCTATCACGGTTTTTAAACAACTGATAATTATTACTACAGTGGTTTTCAGTTTTGGAGGGTTAGGCTTTGGTGTTGGCTTAAGATTTAGCAATCTTATGGATATTCATAAGTCACAAAATACACCCCTTAATCACATTTCAGATTAGAATTTTGAGATTTAGGTAATAAGCTCAAACTCATTTAACTTGCATTTTTGATTAATTATTGAAAATAACTAAAACTCTTACCTATTTCCTCTTCCCTTTTCCCTTTTCGCCCTCTCAATCATTCGACTTAGATGCGTCCTAGCTTATCAAGCATTTCGTTAAGTTTAATAATTTTTCTTCAAAAACTGCCTTTTTTCATTCTTAATTCTTAATTCTTAATTCTCCCCTAATTATCTGTTATTTTGAGTCTTTCGATATTCCAAAATGCACCCCCTAAAGCCGAATATTCGACTCCCTCAATGCGATTTCTCACAGCGCCTAAAGAATAAGGATTAACTAAATAAATTAAAGGTAAATATTCTTGAGCTAATTGTTGAGTTTTGGCGTAAATTTCTTTTCTTTTTTCGATGTCTAATTCCCTCGCACCTTCAATATACAAATCCCCTATTTTAGCTTCCCAATCTGCAATTATTCTACCTTGAATTGGTGGTCTTCCGGGTTGGGGTTTTTGATTAAATAAATGTAAATTGCCGTCAGGAAACCATAAATTTGCTCCTCCATTGGGTTCATTTCCTCCCGTAAAACCGATAATATGGGCATCCCAATCTAAGGAATTACTGAGTTTATCCACTAATACATTAAAGGCAATGGGAGTAAAGTCAACGGTGATACCAATTAGGCTTAAATCTTGTTTAATTTGTGAGCCTAAAGACTCTCTAATGCGATTTCCTGCGTTGGTTAATAAGGTGAATCTAACTTGATTATTTTCTGCGTCTAATAAAATATTTTCTGAGTTATATTTAAACCCTTCTTTTAATAATAATTCTTTGGCTAATTCGGGGTTATAATCATAACTAATAACCGTAGGATCATAAAAAGGTGATTGTACTGAAATAGGGGAATTTTGTGCTTCTCCTAAACCTCGATAAATATTATTAATCATCCTCTCTCTATTAATAGCATAGGCGATCGATCGGCGAAAATTAACATTATTAAACCACTTAGATTTTACAGGATCAACTAAGGGTTGTCCATTCCTTGAACCCTGATTGAGATTAAAACTTAGAAATGTTATACCATAAGCAGCACCGCCATTAAAAATAGTAAAATCTCCTCGATTTTCTTCTCTTTTTAGTAAGGAAAAATACTCAGGAGAAACACTAATAGAATCTAAACTGCCCGATCGAAATTGTACGATCGAAGTATCGGTGGACTCAACAATTTCCCAGACAACTTCTTCAATATAGGGTAGAGAATTGCCTTGTTCATCTTTTTGCCAATAGTGAGGATTTTTAGTAAAGATAACTCGTTGAGCAGTGGCATAATTTTTTAATTTATATCTCCCATTGACTACTAACTCATCGGGGGGAGTATCTACCCCCCAAAAAGAGAGAAAAATCGGTTTTCCATCAGCTCCTTTAGTGGTAACTTTTTCTGCTAAAATATGTTTAGGTAATATAGATAAACCAGCACTTTCTAAAAAAGGAGCAAAAGGTTCAGGAATTGTAAATTTTACTTGAGAATTATTGACTTTTTCAACAATAGGAAAAGCCCTACTTTGCCCAATTCTTAAACTGTCTCTAGCATTAGACGGAATTTCTTCATTTAGATATAATTGATTATAACTAAACACTACATCATCAACAGTTAAAGGTTCACCATCTGACCATTTTAAATCATCTTTGAGGGTAAAAATAATCGTTAATTTATCATCAGAAATAGTCCAAGATTTTGCCAAAGCAGGTTGAATTTCTCCCGTGAGAGGATTTTCTGAGACTAATCCTTCATAGGTTAACCCGAAAATGTTAGGGGATTCTTGAGATAAAACTGCATTAAACGTCTTGGGATCACTTAAAATAGCTTGTACCAGTCTTGATTGATTATTAGCAGAAGGATTGAAACCACAGCTTGATAAGAAGATAGTACTCAAGATTAAAATGATGATTAAATTAGCAATTTTTTGCCATTGTCGCCACGTTTGATGATCAAATAAGGTCATAATTTACTGCACAAAAATTAAATTCCTGTTAAGATATTAACCTACATTGTTCCATAAAATTACATTTCTTAGAGAAAATGTTTGAGAATATTTTAAGTTTACCCGAAAATTTACAAGGTTTTATTAAAGATGCAATTATTACTATTTCGGTTTTAATATTAGCCTATTTTTTCTTGAAAATTACTCGAAATTTAGTTTTAAGACAGATTAATAAAATTATTAAAAAAAGTGATAATATATTAACTTCTAAAGTTTTAGAAATTACCGATAAATATTTTATTCCTATTACTTACTTTGGTTTATTTTATGCCATCTTAAAAGAAGTTGATTTCAACCCTTCGATCGTAGTTACAGTAAAGTCGATCGTGATTATTATTACCACGTTTTATATAACTAGATTTTTAGTGGACATATCACGAATTTTTATTTATGCCTATAGTGAAAAATATAGTAATTCAGATTCTTTAATTGAGAGAAATATTAAAGCATTATTTCCTGCTATTAGGATAGTTTTTTGGGCATTAGCAAGTATCTCTATTTTAAGTAACTTAGGTTTTGATATTAATGCTATTATCGCCGGTTTAGGAATTGGGGGTGTGGCTTTAGCTTTAGCATCTCAAAGTATTTTGCAGGATTTATTTAGTTATTTTGCGATATTATTCGATCGACCCTTTGAAATTTCAGATTTAGTATCCGTAGGGGATTTTATTGGTCATGTAGAACATATTGGCATTAAAACTACAAGAATAAAAGCGGTAACAGGAGAGCAATTAATCTTAGCAAATACCGATTTAACTAGCTCCAGATTACGCAATTTTAAACGTATGGAAAGGAGGCAAATTATTTTAAAAGTAGGAGTTATTTATGAGACTAATAATGATAAATTAGCCCAAATTCCAGATATAATTAAAAGTGCAATCGAACCTATGGAAAATATATTATTTGATATGGCATATTTTTCAGGATTTGGAGATTTTAGTTTAGATTTTGAGATTATTTATTATGTGTTAAGTAATGAGATAAAAATAGCTAGATTAGCAAAAAATGAAGTTAATTTTGCCATTAAAAAAGCCTTTTCTGAACATCAATTAGAATTTGCTTATCCTACCCAAGTACATTATTTATCCTCTGTTTCTTCCGAATGAAAAATGGTTCTTCTACTTTGAGTATGATAGATTATTGATGAAGGTGGGCAAAGGCAACAGGCAAGGTGCAAAGTTAATAAGCTAGAACGCATGATTAAGAGAGGGAAAAGGGAATAGGGAATAGGTAACAGTTGTAGTTATTTTCAAGAATTAATAAAAATGTAAGTTAAATACATCTTAGCTTATCAGTCAATAGTTATCAGTATTTCACCTGAAACCTGAAACCTGAAACCTATCCCCATCAAAAGAGTTTTTCAGCACCTCCTAAGTACTTGTCTCTTTTTGAAATAATAAAACAACGCTATAAGCACAAATCGCCTCCTCTCTACCGATTGCATCCAATTTTTCGTTGGTAGTGGCTTTGATACTGATTCTATCAGGTTCGATCGAAAGTTGATCAGCTAGAGATTTAATCATAGCAGGAAGATGGGGCTTTAACTTGGGACGTTCTGCTACAATTACATTATCTATATTACCAATCACCCAACCTCGATCGAGAATTAATTGATAAACTTGTTTTAACAATACCATACTATCTGCTCCTGCCCATTGAGGATCACTAGGGGGAAAATAATGTCCAATATCCCCTAAACTCAAAGCACCCAGTAAAGCATCCATAATAGAATGAGTTAACACATCAGCGTCACTATGACCTAATAAACCAAGATGATGATCAATGGAGACTCCCCCTAAAATAAGTTTTCTTCCCTCCACTAATCTGTGTAAATCGTAACCATTGCCAATTCTAATCATGATTTTTCTGTGACGATCGATCGCTATTTTAACCACACAGTATTTTATCATAGGACTTATGAGTCAAAAATTAAGTTTAGGCACAAGACTATTTCTTTCCCATTTAGCCGTAATGATGGTGGGATTAGGTACGTTTGTTTTTATCGCTAAGTTTTCTTCCCCCCAATTTTTTGTACTACGTTTAGAGCAGTTAGAAAAGAAAGGATTTATGACGGTTCGATCAGCTAAAACCTATTTAATAGAAGGATTTGAGACGGCTTGGAATCGTAGCTCATTTTGGTCATTAGTAGTGGGTGCAGGTACAGCAGGATATTTAAGTTATTATCTCAGTCAAAAAATTATGCAACCCCTCGACAAGATGAAGGATATAACCCAACATTTTGTGGCAGGAGATTGGTTAGAAAGGATGCCTGATAGTGAAATCCCCGAATTAAATCAACTCAGCGTCAGTTTTAACCGCATGGCGAGTAGTTTGGAAGATGTGGAAAAAAGACGTAGGGATTTAGTCAGCGATTTAACCCATGAATTGCGCACTCCTTTAACGGTGGTAAGAGGATATTTAGAGGAATTAGCATCAGGAGAAATTCAAGGTAGTCCAGAATTATATCTAAGTTTAGTTGGTGAAACTAGAAGATTAGAGCGTTTAACCAGAGATTTACAGGAATTATCCCAAGCGGAAGCAGGTTATCTTTCTATAGATATAAAAAGCATTGATATACGCCCTCTTTTAGAGTCTTTAGTCGATCGATTTTCGGATCAACTTTTAGAGGATGGACCTATTTTAACTCTTGATTGTCCTCCTAATTTACCCTTAATTATGGCGGATGTCGATCGAACTCAACAAATATTAGTTAATCTCATTGGTAATGCCATTCGTTATACCGAAAAAGGTACTATTACTTTGAAAACTCAAGTAAAATCGCCTTATTTGTGGATTTCAGTCATAGATACAGGGCTAGGAATTTCTCCTGAAGATTTGCCCCATGTTTTTGAAAGATTTTGGCGTGCCGATCGATCTCGATCGAGTTATTCTGGAGGTAGCGGTATTGGTTTAGCGATAGTTAAAAGATTAGTAGAATTACAAAATGGACAAATAGAAGTAGAAAGCATATTATCTCAAGGTACAACATTTCGCTTTAGCTTACCCCTTGCCTAATATATCTAGGTTAAGAGTTCAATTTATTGAACATGATCTTGTTAGACGTGTAATTTATTACACGGCGTGTTATTGACTCATCACCTATAACCAATCTTTACTTGTTCAATTCTTAATTATTAATTCTACATTCTTAATTCTTAATTGCTTTCTGAGTTATTCAGTAAATCTTTATGAAAACAACATTGCCCGAAAAAACCAACAAAGACGTTTTTAGTCGTTAGCTGATTTTCTCAGGCAATGATTTGATGTTATTTCAACCTTGACAATCAAGACAAGGATTTATTTTTTGATAACAAAAGCCTAATTAAGCCTTTGAGAATCACTCTGAAGTAGAAATAGGAGACTAGCTAAGAGCGTTGATAGCGTAGTCGATGTAGGAGTTAGCTTCGGAAGCAGCATCTCCACTTAAACCGTGGTTAGCTTTGATGTATTTTAAGGCTTCGATGTACCAGCTAGGAGCTAAGTCAAAACTACGATTGATTTCATCGATACCAGCAATTAAGTACTCATCAAGAGGACCAGTACCACCAGCTACTAAAGAGTAGGTAATAATACGAAGGTAGTAACCGATGTCACGAGAACATTTTGCTTTACCTTCAGCAGTAGAAGCGAAGTTAGCACCGGGGGTGGTAGTAGTATAAGGGAATTTGCTGTAAACTGCGTTAGCAGCACCGTCGATTAAACGTTGTGCATTTTCGGTTAATGCTTTAGCAGCTTGTAAACCAGAGGTAGCTTGACGGTAACGACCGAAAGCGATTTGTAACTCGGTGCTGCTTAAGAAACGACCTTGAGAATCTGCGGTGTTTACTGCTTCAGTTAAAGGGGTTTTCGACATTTGATTAGTTTCTCCTAAATTATATTGTTATTATTTTTATGAAATTTAACTTGGGTATTGGGTATTTTTATACCTAAGCTACTGCAGCAGCGGCACGATCGAAATAGGTAGCAACTTCAGCAATAATAGCACTACAATCGCCAAGAGTAATACCATTAGTATCGTTAGCGATGGCAATAGAAGCATCTTTCATTTTTTGAACGCCAACAGCAACAGAAGCACCGGGAGTTCCTAACGCTAAGTAGGTTTCACGAAGTCCATTTAAACAACGATCTTCTAAGATAGAAGCGTCACCAGCGAAGATAGCGTAGGTAACGTAACGTAAGATGATTTCCATGTCACGAAGACAAGCAGCCATACGACGGCTAGTATAAGCGTTTCCGCCGGGAGCGATTAATTGAGGCTGTTCAGCGAATAAAGAACGGGCAGCGTTGGTAACGATAGCAGAAGCATTGCCAGTGATACGGTTAACCACATCAATACGTTTGTTGCTTTCACTGACTAATTGGCTTAAAGCGTCAATTTGAGCAGAGCTTAAGAATTCACCACGAGAATCAGCTTGGGCTACTACTCTTGTAAATGCATCATATGCCATATTTGGTTAATCTCCTAATAGAATTAGTTTGTTTTGTTTGTTTTTTTATTAAATTTGTGTTCAACAAAAGTTAAACAGAGGTGGGATGTCATTCCCGAAAATTAGTTTCTCTTATTATGTGCTTAAGTACAAGTTATTGTTAAGCATTTGTAAAGAAACTTAATAATCAGACATTTTTCTATGTAGAAATCCGTCTTAGAAAGGTGTTTGAACCTCTCATATAAGTTTATACCCTGTCTTTGCGCATTTGTTTATTACGTCTTGTTAAATTTTCTGAGATACTAATTTACATTTGTTAATAAAAAGGCAAAAGGGAATAGGGAATAGGGAATAGGGAATAGGGAATAGGGAATAGGGAATGGTAGGTTTATGAGATAAAATATAAAATATAAAATATAAAATGTCATTGCGAGGTACGAAGCAATCTCCATAAGACTTCGCTTGTAATTCTTAAAAACACGGCTAAAGCCGTTACTACGAACTTATTGTTAAAGATGAAAATGTATCAAGAAATAGTGGCAATCAAAACCAGTGGTAAGTGTCTTCATAAAATCACACCTCAAGTGATGACAGTGGTTAAAAATTCAGGCATTCAAACGGGGATATGTAGCGTTTTTATCCTTCACACTAGCGCTAGTTTAATTATCCAAGAAAATGCTGATCCTGATGTATTGGCGGATTTAAGTAATTTTTTTAGTAAACTTGTACCTGAGAATGGTGTTGATTATCTTCATAGTGCGGAGGGTGCTGATGATATGCCTAGCCATATTCGATCGATCCTAACCAGTACTTCAGAGAACATTATTATCCGTAACGGTAAATTGTTATTGGGAACATGGCAGGGATTATATTTGTGGGAACATCGATCTCGATCGAACCTTCGCCAAGTGGCAATCCATATTCAAGGTGAATAGTGAATAGTGAATAGTGAATAGTGAATAATTACTCATTACTCATTACTCATTACTCATTACTCATTACTCATTTATTTGTTGTCTCGCATCATTTTGACGAATTGCTCGAATAAATAATCAGCATCGTGAGGACCCGGACTAGCTTCGGGATGGTATTGTACAGAAAAGAATGGTAATGTTTTATGTCTTAATCCTGCTACGGTTCGATCGTTCAGGTTAAGATGAGTAATTTCGACATCAGCGCCTAAAGATTCTTCTGTGACGGCAAAACCATGATTTTGGCTAGTAATTTCGACTTTTTGCTTCAATCCGCAGGGTTGATTTAAACCTCGATGCCCGAATTTGAGTTTAAAAGTTTGTGCGCCTAAAGATAAGCCGAGAATCTGATGTCCCATACATATCCCAAACATGGGTTTTTTTGCTTCCAACAAGGCTGTAGCAACTTCTATGCCCTCGGCTACGGCTGAAGGATCTCCGGGTCCATTAGACAGGAAAATACCGTCTGGATTGTATTTGAGGATTTCTTCAGGAGGGGTATTAGCAGGAACGACTATTACTTTACAACCATAACTGGCTAAACGGCGTAAAATGTTGCGTTTCACTCCAAAATCGATGGCGACAACGGTGAATTTTTCTTCTCCTAAATTGGTACGATGACTAAATTCCCATTCTGGGGAGGTGGGTTGTGTCCACTCATAAACTTCTTTTGTACTAATATCTTTAACAAGGTTTAATCCTGCCATAGAAGGAACGGATTGTAATTGTACTAAGAGTTGATCCGCATCGAGTATTTCACTGGAAATCGCTCCATTCATCGCTCCAGATGATCTCAAACGGCGGGTTAAGTCTCTGGTGTCTATGCCGTAAATCCCGATGATATTATGTTTAATCATATAATCTGGTAAGGATTGGCTCGATCGCCAGTTACTAGGGATTTCTGCAATATTACGAGCAACTACTCCTTTAATGTGAGGTTTAAAGGATTCTTCATCTTCGTGGTTAACCCCCGTATTGCCTAATTCGGGATAGGTAAATGTAACGATTTGTCCTGAATAACTTGGATCTGTCATCACTTCTTGATAACCTGTCATGCCAGTATTGAACACTACTTCACCAAAAGTTGTACCTTTTGCACCAAAGGAATAACCTTCGTAGGATGTGCCGTCAGCTAATACTAATATCGCAGGTTGAAAATTTAAAATAGACATAAGCAAAATGTATAAATTTATGGACAATATCTCAGTTCGATCGAAAGATTTTTCAGAAGTAGGATTTAAGCATCACCTTATGGGAGATTGCTTCGTTTCCTCGCAATGACATTCTTTGTTGAAATGTTTGAGCAACAATAATTGTATATACTTCTTAAGAACTTTAAATTTTGAACTGATAAGTCTGAATTGTTGATTAAATACTAATAGAAATTTACCTTAAATGAGAGGTTAGTAATTCTTTATTTCAACTATTCTTGACAAATACTCCTAAAATCAGTCACATTAATAGTGATGGTTCTGTAGATTAATGGGTAAGCAAGACATTATGAGTCCGAAAAAATTGTCTGAAGACGATCGTCAAGAAATCCTCAACTTATATCGTACAACGGAGGAAACCACTTCTACTTTAGCTGTTCGTTTTGGGGTGAGCAGTTCCACGGTAAGTCGTTTTCTCAAAAATAGTTTATCAGATTTAGAGTATGAAGATTTAATACAGGAAAAGCGTCTTGCTCGAACCACTAAATCTAATTCACCCAAAGATTCTCAGGAAGTCTTAGAATTGAATGTTGAACAGCCATCAGTAACTCAAGAAATAGATACTGTTAATGATATTCTCGAAGAAAATGAGGAAGAAATAGAAGTGACAGACAATGATTCACATTCCCCAGAAATAGAGGATTCTCAAGAGTTTGAAGTGGTAGAGAATTTTGATTTATCCCAAGAAACGGAAGACGATATTAACAATCAAGACATCACCTCTGAATCGCAAATTGAGACTTCGGAAACCTATATTGATACTGATAATATGTCATCAAACTATGATAAACCTATATTAAAAATGAAGGAAGAAAATAGTCCATCGTCAATCACTGAAAATCTTGAAGATGATATAGAGATTATGGATACTGAGCAAGAGTATAACGAAGTTGAATCTACTGATGATGACGATATAGATGATGAAGATTTGGATTCTTTGAATGAGGTAGCCGCCATGTTTGGAGAGGATATGGATGATGACGATGACGATGACGATGACGAGGATGATGACGACGAGGATGAGATGGAATCTTTCAACTCTAAACCTTATATTCCTCCTCAACAGTTGCGGGTTTTACCTTTAAATACGGCTGTTTTTCCTAGAGTCTGTTATCTTGTGATCGATCGATATTCTGAGTTAGTGACAAAACCTTTGAGAGAGTTTGCTGATTTAGGAAACATTCCCTATCAAGAAACCCTGCAAAAAACCTTACCAGTGTTTGACAATCATCGTGTTGCCAAAAGATTCTGCGATGCAAAAGGTACGTTGCGCGCCCGAAAAGGAAAAGTAATCAAAGTGCCAGATGGTAGAGTTTTCCAAAAAACATCTATTCATTTACAGGCTAAAGGCATTACCCGTATTCTCATTGACGGCAAAATTTACTCTTTAACATCCGAATAGTGAATAGTGCATCTCGACTACGCTCGATAACCATAGTGAATAATTAGGCTTTTAATTGTCATTGCGAGGATACGAAGCAATCTAACGTAATGCTATTAAAATATCTTTACTTCTTACTTCTTACTTCTTACTTCTTACTTCTTACTTCTTACTTCTTACTTCTTACTTCTTACTTCTTACTTCTTACTTCTTACTTCTTACTTCTTACTTCTGTATGTCGTTAATTATAGCGGGGGAAAGAAGCGGAGTCGGTAAAACTACCATTACCTTCGCTTTGTTATCATACCTAAAATCTCAAGGAAAATCAGTGCAGTCTTTTAAAGTGGGACCTGATTATATTGATCCTATGTTTCATACGTCTATTACTGGCTTACCTTGTCGTAATCTTGATCCTATTTTAACCTCAGAAGACTACGTTCGATCGAGCTTTTATCATCATAGTAGCAAAGCGGATATAAGCATTATTGAAGGGGTAATGGGGTTATATGATGGTGTGCCGAATAAGGATTATTTTGCATTCGGTAGCACGGCACATATTGCTAAATTGTTGCAAATTCCTGTGATTTTAGTGGTGGATTGCAGTAAATTAAGTACTTCTATTTCAGCGATTATTTCGGGTTATGTTAATCTCGATCGAGATGTTAAAATTGTTGGGGTAATCTTAAATAAAGTGGGTAGTGAAAAACATTTATCTTTATTAAAAGAAGGGGTAAAAATTACTAAAATTCCCATTATGGGAGTATGGTTTCGAGAAAATAATATTACCCTTCCTTCCCGTCATTTAGGCTTAATTCCTACCCATGAAATTAGCACTCATCAAGAGATTTTTGAACAATTAGCAACTCTTGCACATCATAATTTTAATTGGGATTTATTAACTCCTTATCTTCAAGAAAAATCTTTAGTTAATAATTATAATAACTCTTATTTTATCTCCTCTAAAAAATCTGGTTTAAAAGTTTCGATCGCCTACGATAAAGCCTTTAATTTTTATTATCAAGACAACCTAGATATTTTAACAAATTTAGGAATAGAATTAATATTTTTTAGCCCTCTTAAAGATGAGAAAATCCCTGATGATATTGATGGAATATACTTAGGGGGGGGATACCCCGAAGTTTTTGCTCAAGAATTAGCTGATAATAAACCAATGAAACAATCTATAAAACAAGCTATAAACAAAGGAATTTTTACCTATGCAGAATGTGGAGGCATGATGTATTTATCAGATAAAATTATTGATTTTGATGGTAAACCATGGGAAATGGTGGGAGTTTTACCTAATACGGCTATCATGGATAAAAAGTTAACTTTAGGATATAGAGAAGCAAAAATTTTACTCGACAATAACATTATAAAAAAAGATAGAGTTTTAAAGGGGCATGAATTTCATCGAGCTAAAAACTCGTCTATTCCTGATTCTCCTCTGCTGGAAATAAAAGATTATTATACTCAGCAAATAGTATCTTATCAAGGCTGGAAAATTAATAATGTTTATGCTTCTTACCTACATTTACACTTTGCTAATTATCTTGATTTTATTCACAATTTATTAATCTCTAATCAAAAGATATTTATCTACTAAATAATCTATCTAAAATCTCTTTCACTAATGTTTAAATCAATACTTACAACTATCCCTTCTTTTTATAACTCATTATCTGAAACTAAGGTAATTATTTGTTACAATTTTTACGGACAAATTTTACCAAAATTGATATAAATAGTTCGATCGATCGATAAATTTGTATAATATGATTTGATGGAAAATAAAGGTAAATATATAAAGATAAGAGGTTAAATAGATGTTTAAAAAAATAGTTTCTTTCTTAAATCAAGATGTAGCTAATTTAACAAAAGAAAATCAAGGTACAGAAACTGTATCAGAAATCAGTACTAATATTCATAATCAAGCATTAGCCGAAATAAAAGTACTCTCTACCATTGCTAAAACTTTAGATAATCCTAATTATAAAAATCCAGATTTTTCATTCTATCTCAAAATTAAATCTTTTTTTGCTACTAATAAAGAACAATATCAAGGCTTACAAAATAGTGCAGAATTGTTAGCTTTAGCAGTAAAAGCCCAAGCAAATTTTTTAAAAATTGAACAAACAGAATTGCGTTATAGAAGTACAAAACAACAGGAATATTATCAATTTGTAATAGATTTTTTAGGAGAAAAATTTGCTGAAGATAAAAGTAATGAAGCATCAGAAGGAGGGGCTATTGTTACTAAAAAGAAAGATAATAGTAAGTATTCTAAAGAAGAATTTAAACAACAAATAAGAGCTAAATTAGAAGAAGTTAAATTAACAATTAAAACAGAGCAAGGTAAACAGGCTTTAGAAGATTATACTGAATCATTAGAGGCTTTAGCGGCTGAAAAAGAAATTGGTTTAAAATTGCTTTATCTCTTTAAAAAGTTTAATTTAACTGACTTTTCGATTTTGAGAACTATATCTGATATGGTGATTTATTTACAGGATAAGAATATGCAAAATATGAAAGCTATGCAAGATTTAGTGGTTAAAAATGAAGAAATCTTTTTAAAAGTTGGTAAAATTATCGGTATTCCTAAAACTAAAGAAAATCCAGAAACCTATGGCAGAATTTTGCAGTATTTAGCGTTAAGTAAAAAGCATGAAAGTTCAATTCAACAATTTACAAAAATGATGGATGTTATGAAACAATGGAAAAATTTTTATAAAACTATTACAGATATTAGAGAACAATATCCTCCTAGTCAATATCAACAACCTGATGAATTTAAACAAGAAATTCCCGGACTTTCTCTTTATCAAACTTATGGGGAATATTTGTCTATCTTTAAGTAATTAAGAATTAAGAATTAAGAATTAGTAAGGAATGAAGATTAAATAAAATAGACAAGTTTGATGTTAGAGATTGCTTCGTGAACTCGCAATGACGATAAACTTTAGTAAGTTATTAAATTCGCATTCCTAACTGTTGCCTTTTGCCTGTCTTCAGCAGTAAACTTAGATGCTTTCTAGCTTAATTGATTGATTAAATATGAGCAGTGAATTTAGAGAATTATTAAAAAAAGTTGGTAGTGGTGCGCATACTCACAAAGACTTGACTCGTTTACAAGCGGATTCGGCTTTGGAGATGATGTTAACAGGAAAAGCGACTCCTGCCCAAATTGGGGCTTTTTTAATCGCCCATCGTATTAAGCGCCCTACGGGAGAAGAATTAGCAGGAATGTTGGATTGTTATACAAGGTTGGGGGTAATGTTACCTCCTTTGTCTTCCACTATTTATCCTTTGACAATTTTGGGTATTCCCTATGATGGGCGCACCAGATTTGCCCCTATTTCCCCTCTTACTGCTCTTATTTTAAGCTCGATCGAGCGTCCTGTGTTAATGCACGGCGGTACAAAAATGCCCACGAAATACGGCTTAACTTTAGCAGAAATTTGGACAAGTTTAGGTATAGATTTTACTCAATCATCTTTAACAGATGTAGAGAAATTATTGAATGATGCTCATTTCGGTTTCTTGTATTTACCCCAACATTTTCCCTTAGCCCATAAGTTAGTACAATATAGAGAGGAAATCGGTAAACGTCCGCCTCTGGCTACTTTAGAGTTAATTTGGCAACCCTACGCAGGAAATAGTCACCTCATGGCAGGTTATGTGCATCCTCCCACAGAAAAAATGATTCGCACGGCTTTGGAGTTACGGGGAATCAAACAATTTACTTTAATTAAGGGTTTAGAAGGTAGCCCCGATTTAAAATTAGAGCAAACTAATATTATTGTGGTGGATTCTGTGGATTCGATCGAAGGGTTTAAATATCTAAAAGTGAATCCTTTACTCTATGGTTTAAAAGGTAAAGACCCCATCTTATCAGATTCTCAAGCATATTTTACCGAATTACGAAAAACGATCGAGGGAGAAAACACATCCTTAACTATGAGTGCAATTTTTAACGGGGGTTTTTATCTCTGGCGCTGTGGTGTTACAAGTTCGATCGAAGAAGGTTTAACCCTTGCTGAAAGTTTGATTAAGGCAGGAAAACTGCAAACACAACTGGAGAGAATCAAGAATTGAGAGGGGGAAGAGGGGGAAGAAATAATAATTGTTTTTTTTGATGGGGTTGGGTTTAATATATTAAACCCCTACACTTCTTGTTAATTTTGTCTTTTGCCTTTTGCCTTTTGCCTCTTACCTACCTCCATGAGTATCTTTTATTCCTTTACTTAGTATAATTTCATTTATTAACTATATATTATTGATTATGAGTCAAAGAACAATTATTTCAGGCACTGGTATTCCTTTAATTGGTAATGATATTGACACCGATCGAATTATTCCCGCTCGTTTTTTGCGTTGTGTCACCTTTGATGGTTTAGGAGAACAGGTGTTCGCAGACGATCGAACTGCATTACAGGGAAAACACCCCTTCGATTTACCCCAATATCAAAACGCTAAAATTTTAGTAGTAAATGCTAATTTCGGTTGTGGTTCAAGTAGAGAACACGCACCCCAAGCCATTGCTAGATGGGGAATAGAAGCCATAGTGGGAGAAAGTTTTGCAGAAATATTCTTCGGTAATTGCTTAACTATGGGCATTCCTTGCGTTACCACTTCATCAGGCAATATTAAAAGTATCCAAAATTTATTACAAGGAAATCCAGATATTGCCATGACATTAGACTTAGAAAGTTTAAAAATTCAGTGTGGACATTATAGTAGTGTGGTAAAAATGGATAAAGGTGCTAGAAATATGCTGACTACGGGTAAATGGGATACTTGTGGTTTATTAACGAAAAATATTGAGCAAATTAAAGCAACATCTACTAAATTACCTTATATTACTTGGTAAAATTCGGATTAAATTTCGATCGTAATTATGATTTTACCACCGCATAACAGGCATCTTGCCTGTATTTTTGAAGATGTCTATTAGATTTTAGTTGCTCATCAATCACCTGCATCGAAATAAATTTCCATGCTAATAGCTCAAGTCTGCTGAAGCGACTAGATAATAATATCATGTTTATTTATCTATCTATACAATTTTCTTTCATTCCTCATTTCTCATTCCTAATTCCTCATTTCTCTAACTATGAAACTTAAATCTTTATTTTTTGCCCTTATTCTCAGTTTTTCTGCTTCTATCCCTATCCCTTCAACTCTAGCTCAAACTACCTCCAATTCTCAGGTTTCTGCTGACAGTTCGATCGATTTTAGTAACCTTAGCAGATTTTTGGAACAACAAAATTGGCGTAGAGCTAATGACGAAACTAGACGCATTATATTACAAGCGACGGGGAGGACTTCTGTGGGTTGGATTCCTCCTGCAGATTTACAAAATCTTGCTTGTGCAGATTTAAAAACTATTGATACTTTATGGAAAGAAAATTCTAACGGTAGATTTGGTTTTAGTGTGCAATTTCCCATTTATGTTGATACAGGAAATCGCCCCGGGCGACTGGTAAGCGATGATGCTTTTAACCGTTTTGGCGATCGCATTGGCTGGAGAAAAGACAATGATTGGATTATCTTTATTGAGAATCTCAATTATAGCAGTACTGCACCCATCGGACATTTTCCTAACCCTCGCCCCGAATATTCCATCACAGGAGGTAGATTACTTTATTCTACATTAGCCCAAAGAATGGTTCAATGTAACTTGGTTACTTTCGATCGATAATAAAGAATGAAGAATTAAGAATGAAGAATTAAGCTAGAACGCATCTAAGTTTACTGATAAAGACAGGCAAAAAGCAACAAAGATTATAATAATGAAAATATCCATTTAATTTCTACAGGAAAACTAAAACAAGTGACATTAAAATATCCTGATGTTGAAAAAATAATTAAGGCTTTTTTGTAAAACTATCAACAAAGCAGAATGGAGAAATTTATTAGACGTGCAAAAAATATATCGAGATGCAGAATCAGTGGGTAATTTTACTGTTTTTAATATCAAAGGTAATAAGTATCGTCTAATTTTAGATATAGATTATCAAGAACAAATAGCCTATTTTAAATATTTTTTAACTCATGCCGAATATAATAAGGAGGATTGGAAAAATGACCCTTACTTTAAATAAAGCCAATTATTTACAACTGTTAACAGATACTAAAATTGTTCCCAAAATTATTGATAATGAAACAGAATATCAAGAATATTTAAAAGTGGCTGAAAAACTGATTGCCAAAAAACAAAATAGAAGTTTAGAAGAATCAGTGTTATTAAAATTGCTAGTAAAATTAATTGAAGATTATGAAGAAAAAATCTATGAAATTAAAGATTGGGCTAATGTTTCACCCTTAGAAATTTTGGAACATTTTATAGAATCAAAGGGGTTATCAACAGAAGAATTAATTAAGATAATCGGTTCAGAAAAAATAGTTAATGATATTAGAAAAGGAAAGGAAAAGATTAACAAAATTCAGGCTCAAATCTTAGGTAATTATTTTGAAATATCTCCTGATTTATTTTTAAATATTTAGGCGATACACTACCCACTCTACAAAATACATATAATCAAGATACTGAAGATTTAGGAGGTTTATCTTTTAAAATTAAATTCTTGCATACCACAAAATGTTAACTATTAATAACTATTTAATATTTTTTCTAGTGTAAGTTACAATCACATTAATAGACATCCATCATAATTTATACAATAAGTTAAAACTCTGTGTGGGTTGAATATTATATTATTAAACCCCTACGAAAAAATTGATAAAAACTCGATCGAACTTGAATATTTTTACCCCTATGAAAAAATCATCATTTATCCCCAGAAATATAGTTGCTACCATGTCGGTTTTAGCGATAAGTATATCGGGATGTAGTCAAGAAAAAACAGAAGCCCCAACTCCTCAACCTATCCCTGTTAGTTTAACTACTTTACAAAGTGGACAACTCATTAACAGTACTGAATATGTTGGTACACTAGAAGCGGTGACAAGGGTTAGTTTAGCCCCCGAAATTAATGGTAGAATTAGAAGTATTGTGGTACAAGAGGGCGAATTTGTTACCCAAGGGCAATTAATCGCTGAATTAGAGCCGACTCAACAAGAAGAAGAAGTATTTGCCGCTTCTGCTAATGTACAAAGTCAAATCGCTGCTTACAATCAAGCTCAATCAGAGTTGAGACAAAGGGAAGGAGAAAGAGATAGCACTTCTTCCCAAGTTGCAGGGTTAAGGGCAGATGTTAGTCGTGCCGAAGCTAACTTAAAATCCACCCTCGCTGATTTACAAAGAGCCTCCGCCGATTTAGAATTAGCTCAAGTTAATTTCGATCGATCTAAGTTTTTAGTGGATTCTGGAGTATTGCCAACCCAAGATTTAGACGACAAAACCAGAGACTTAAGTAGTGCTAAAGCTACCGTAACCGCCAGAGAAGAAGCAGTACAGGGCGCTCGATCGCAAGTTCAAACCACCAAAGAATCCCTTAACTCCGCTTTGAGTAACTTAAAAGTAGCTGACGCAAGAATACAAGGAGCAAAATCTAACGTCGATAGGGCAAGGGCAAATATTGATCAATCCAGAGGAAACAAAGGTAGTATTGAACAAAACTTGATTTTTAACCGTATAGTAGCCCCTGTGACTGGTATTGTCGGTGATTTTAATGCCAAAAAAGTCGGGGATTATTTACGTCAAGGAGAAGCATTAACCACTATTACCAACAACGATAAATTTCTCCTTAATATTAATGTACCTATTGAAAACCTCCCTCGTTTAAAAATTGGTCTTCCTGTACAGATACTAGGAGACAACAATACACCTGTTGCATCTGGGAGTGTCAGTTTTATTTCCCCTTTAACCGAACAAAATAATCAATCCGTCACCGTTAAAATTAGTTTTGAAAATGATGGTAGTTTCAAAGATGAAAAATATGTGCGTGCTCGTTTAATTTGGGATACCAAGCCCGGTATTTTAATTCCCACTAATGTAGTTAGTAGTTTAGGAGGGCAAAAATTCGTTTTCGTGGCACAAAAAGGAGATAACGAAGCCCTCACCGCTAAACAAATTCCCATTACCATTGGCGGTATTCAAGGGCAAGAATATCAGGTATTGTCGGGGGTTAATCCGGGCGATCGAATTGTCACCTCTCGTATTTTAGACTTAAGAAACAATACCCCTATTAGCGAAGCTGAATTAACCTCTAGCACTCAATAAACATCTCCAGAAATTATAATTTTATCACCGTAGAACAGGCATCTTGCCTGTATTTTTGCAGATGTCTAATGATAGACTAGAGGATGATGAAATTTGATAGAGGTAGGCAACACTTCGACTGTCGCTCAGTGCGAGTAGGCAAAAGGCAACAGATAAGCATAGACAAAATCTCAAAACCTTGATTTTTCATTACTTTACCTATTACCCATTACCCATTACCTATTACTTATTACCTCCCCTCATCAAAATACTATGAGACAACCGCTACTATCTACCTCCCCTAAATACCTAATTTTTCAAGCACTGGAAGACGATTTGTATAAAATTCCTTGGCAATATCTTTAATATGAGCGATATTTTCTTGAGGAGTTTCTAACACTTTATTCTCCTTAATTAATTTTTTGCCTTGACTTGAAAATAATTGCCAGACAAAATTAACTCCGTCTTCCCCTTGGGATTTAGCAAATAATAACAACTGTTCGATCGAGGAAACAGATACACCAGTACCAATTAAAGGGGAAGCTAAAAAATTCATTTCATCACTGACAAAAGCCTTTTCGATAACCGCAATATTAAACCCATTAGTAAACTGTTGTCTTTGTTGACAAGTTTCCTCATCTACCGCAGGATGTACATAACCAATGCCTGTTAAGACAATTAAGGCTTGATAAAGGTTGTTAATGGGTGTGGAATTAAGGCGAGGATTGTCATGTAACTCTTTCATGGTTAAAGAAGATTCCGCCAAAAGTTCACATATCGGCGTATAAATTTCCTTTTGTAAAGTGACATTGCCCACAATAAAAGTATGATCTAACTTAACAGCATTAAGAGGCACAATCAGAGCATAACGGATATTTTCGATAACTTTAATGTGTTGAGGAGGAGTCATGGATAATTGCCCTCTTGCAAAAATATCTCGGCGAAACTGAGTATTCAGGAAAAAATCTCGCACCACTTCTCGATAGGTAGCATCTTTGATTTGTTTGAGTTGTTGTTGTGCCGTTTCACTCAAGTTAAGTATATCAACATAATCGATGACTTGAGCCGAACCGACAAAATTAAGTTTTGCTTCCTCTAATTCTTGGGCAACTTGATCAAAATAAAAAGAGTTCCATTCTTCATTAAAATATTCATGGGCGAGATAATGGCGATTTTGTTGTTTTAGGTTTTCATAACGAGATTTGAGGGCGGGATTTTGTGTAAAATAACCTGCATTAGCTTCCAATAATTGCCCCGTAAAGTTAAGGGCGTTTTCGATACTTTCTAAAATTGGCTCAGAAGAATGCTGACGATAACGAATCATTAAACCTTGCATGGGCATTGCCGTAGCCCATCCGGGGAGGGCATTATAGGAAATATAAACTAATCCTCCTACTTTCAGCTTTTTACGAATAAAATTAACAATGGCTTGACGATTTTCGGCAGTTATCCAACTGTAAATACCATGTAAAACGATAAAATCAAATGAGGGTAAATCTTGCTCAATAAATTCACTAAAGCTATCATCAAAAAAATGAACGTTTTGACTTCCTGCGGATTGGGCTAATTTCTGGGCTTCGTGAATATGATTAGGATTGAAGTCATTGGCGTAAAATTGTGCATGGGGATAACAACTGGCGAGGAGATTGGTGGTGTAACCCCTACCACAGGCTAATTCACAGTAATTAAAAGATTCTTCTAAATCAGGGGGATGGATGGATTTTATGGCGGTTGCGAGGGATAATTTGAGGGGGCTTAATTCTCCATAGAAACCATAAGTATAGTTAATTTCTGCAACGTAGCCTTCATTCCAAACCATAATTTTCTTTATTTGTTAACTGATCAACGTAAATTTTATCATTTTCGATCGAACTTAAACAGAAATGATATGGACGTTACGCACTTATACCAAAAATCAAGGATTGAGATTCCTTCGCTACGCTCGGAATGACAGAATATCGTTATTGGTGCGTAAGTCTTAGATTATAAGCTAGTTTGCATTGAAGTTTACTGGTGATGATAGGGAAAAGGGAAGAGGGAAGAGTTAAGAGTTTCAGTCATTTTCACAAATTAATAAAAAATGTAAGTTAAATGCGTCTTAGCTTATTATATCTGGTGGGCAATGCCCACCCTACCATTATTTGGCTTCGAGTTTGGCAAGACGGCTTTGTAAGTCTTGGTTTTCCTCTTTCAGTTTGTCAATAGCTTGTTGTAAGTCTTTGATTGTCTTGTCTTTGCCCATTTTTCCTCGCAGTTGATTAATGGCTTCTTCGGCACGTCTTTTGACTCTACCATCGGGGGTGGTATCCGCTAAATTTGTTAACGCTGAGATAGCTTGAGCGTCTTCTATTTGCCCTAAACCGCTTATTAATGCCATTTGAGTCAAAAAGAAGGTTTCTGACACCATAGAGTCAAATTTTTCGAGGATAAAGGTTAGTTTATCAGGTTTTTGCCCTTTGGCGATCGAACCTAAGCAACGGATAGCGGTAAGGCGAAGGGGTTGGGGAGTGCCTAAAGTGGTGTATTGAGCGATGATGTCAACGGCTTTCTCATTGGTTTTTAAATGGCTTAACCCTGTAATGGCGCTCGATCGAATTACCTCATTCCAACCGCTTTTTTCTGCTAAAATCTGTTCGAGTAGGGTGATAACTTCGGGTTGTTTATCCTCAAGGCTACCAGTGGTTAACTTGCCCAATCCATTAATCGCACTAGACTCTACATAATAACTAGCATCACCATTAATGACGATATTTTTTAAGGCGTTGTAACTGGCTTCGTTTTTGTGGTGGGTTAAGGCTTCCACTATTGCCTTTCTCACTTTGGGATTGCTGTCGTTAATATTAGCAATTAAGGCTTCCATTGCCTGATTTAGCTTGATTTTGCCTAATTGTTTCGCTATTTCGACTTTTACTCCCCAAAATGTTTCGTTTTCTAAGGCTTCTCTTAATACCTTCACCGCTTCAAGGTTGCCTTTTTTTCCTATGGCAATGGCACTATAAACACGGGAAATGACATCTCGATCGTATTTTAATTGATTTTTTAATTCGGTAAATCCGTATTCTAATTTAACGGTTTTAAGATGATAATTTCCCACATCAAAAGAGATAAAATCGGGCTTTTGAGTTAAAGGAAAATAAAATACTTGCTCAGGTTTATCTAGTTTAAGAGATAATAGTTTTAATTCGGGGTTTTCTTCTTCTTTAATATAACCAAAAGCGAAGGGTATTTTTAAGTTAAATAAGTCCTTAAATTTGCCGTTTTCTTCTTTAGCTTGAGTTTGCTTAATGGTTACTGAGGCTAAATTTGCTTCACTATCCCAACTATAATTAATTTTAAAATCAGGATGTCCTCCTCTAAAAACATATTGATCAAAAAGTGGACTTAAATTATAGCCCGTTGCTTTTTCGATCGCTCGTAATAAATCAATAGTTTCTACAGTTTTATGGGCATTATCGTTAACAAAAGTATGGATAAATTTATCGAATAATTCCTCTCCTAAAATACCCCTAATCATGTGATAAACACAAGCGCCTTTTTCGTACAAATGTCGATCGTACAATTCAATGGCTTCTCTGTAAACATTAGTAACTATAGGACGGCGATAACGGGAGGAGTCTTCTTGTAAGTAATTTCTTGCCTCTCCTAGTAGATAATATGCCCCTTCGTCTTCACTATATTCATGTTCAGTCCATAACACTTCTGCGTAGGAAGCGGCGCCTTCTTTAATCCATGCGTGACTCCAATGTTTAATTACTACTAAATCTCCAAACCATTGATGCGCCAATTCATGGGCAACTAAACTTTCGGTATTGCGATTATCTAAGGAGGCTTTTTCGTCTAAGAGACATCGATCGGTTAAAATCGTGGTGGAAGTATTCTCCATGCCTCCGAAAATAAAATCATCGACACACACTTGGGCATATTTAGAATAGGGGTAAAGATAGCCGTATTTTTGACTGAAAAATTCAATCATTTTTGGGGTTTTCCCCATGCTAATTGTCGCTTCGGTTTCTTTGCCTTTTTCCACATAATAAATAACAGGGGTTTCTTGCCATTTATCCTCAATTTGGGCAAATTTACCTACTGCTAACGTCATTAAATAGGTAGGGTGAACTTGCGGTTGTAACCAATAGTAAACTTTTTTATCCCCTAATTCTTCTACTTTAAATAACTCTCCATTGGAGATAGCAATATAATCTGATGGTACTTTAACTATTATCTCCGATGTTGCCAACTGCCCCGGATAATCGAAACAAGGAAACCAATATCTGGAGTCTTCATCTTCTCCCTGAGTCCAAACTTGGCTTGGTTTGCTAGGATAATATTCATCAGGCGCAATAAAATATAGTCCCCGTTGCGGTTTTTCTTTGCTATACTCGATCGAAATCTTTAAATCTTCTTGGGTGGTGGGTTGCAAAAGATTAATAGTAATAGCCTCCCCGTCATAGTCGAAGGGTTGACTCACGTTGTCAATCAATACAGATTTGATGGTTAAATCCACCGCATCGAGGGTGAGTTGAGTAATATTACTTCTGACGGGAGTTAAGATAATAGTACAAATACCCTGAAAACTTTGTTGAGGAATATCTAAATCTAAATCAAGGGCGATGTGTTGAACTTGTCCGTATCGATGGGGGTTATAATGAGGTTTCGCCCCGGGTAACTCAAAACTTTTCTTTTCTTCAGCGTCAAAATAATAATGACTCATAATTTCAATTAATGGCAATTAAATATATATCAAAATATCCTAGCAAAATAAGGTGAGCTTTTTGTGTTTAAGCTAGTTTGCATTCAAGTTTACTGATGATGCTAAAGAAAAGGGATGAGTTAAGATTTTCGGTTATTTTCAAAAATTAAGAGAAAATGTAAGTTAAATGCCTCTTAGCTTAGGATTTGCTGAAAAAGGTTTCAAATCTACCAACGAATTAAATGCAATAAACGGAATTACTTGACTCGTTATTTGTATAATGCAGAGAATATGTAACAAAAGAGACGAAATGACATGAAAAAGAAAAGATAAACTATAAAAACTAACTCGATCGAACCTATATATGATAACTCAGGATAATAGTATTACTAAAATTTTACTTCCCAACCTATTGGATTTAGTAGAAAAAGAGTCAATTCCCTTAGAAATTGCCATACAAATTTTAGAATTAGGGAGTTTTGAGGAAAAATGGGTTATCTCGAAAGTATTAGTTAAACAGGGAGAAAATGCCATTCAACCCTTGAAAAAAATTATTCTTAATGAAAATGCTGACACAGAAACCCGTTGGTATGGTTTAAAAATCCTCAGTCAAATTAAACATCCTGAAATTATCTTAATTGTTACGGAGTTATTAAGTAAAACTCAAGAAGAAGACTTAATTATTCTTGCGACTGAAACTCTAGCCAGTCAAGGTAAAAAATCTATTAGTTTTCTCTCGGAGTTGATGACAAAATCAGATTATCGTCTTTTAGCCACGAAGGCTTTAACTCAAATTCCTAGTTTAGATGTTATTCCCCCGTTGTTATCATTGCTTAATGATGAAGATAGCACGATTCGAGCCATGGTAATGGCTTCTTTGCGCAATTTTGACACTCCTGAAATCATCTCAGCCATGATTAACGCCCTGAAAGATTATAATTCATCGGTGAGAAAAGAAGCAGTTATCGGTTTAGGATTGAAACTCAAATCTAGTCAGGATGAAGACTTAATCGAAGTCATTACCCCATTATTAGATGATATAAATTTATCAGTGGCGCAACAGGCGGTTATGGCGTTAAGTCGTTGCCAGTCTCCTCATGCAGTAAAGGCTTTAGATAAGGTATTTCATTCATGGCAAACACCAGATGTATTGAAAGTTGCCATTATTAAGGCTTTGGCTTGGATTGCCACTACCTACAGCATACAATGTTTAGGAAAAGCGATATATAGTACAGATATAGCAACAACTTTAGAAATAATTAATGTTTTAGGAAGGTTAACGAAACCTAGCGTTAAATATCAAGCCGTTGTGATTCTCACCAGTTTTTATTATACTCAATCCCCTAACTTAACTAATCCAGACATTTTACAGGCTCTTTGCTATAGTTTAAAACAACTCAGTTCGATCGAATGTATTTCTGTTTTAAAAGAGATAGTTACCCATCATAATTTACAAGTGAGTTTGTATGCAGAATCGGCGTTAACACAAATAAATAGGGTTTGCTGAATAACCAAGAAAACTATTAAAATCAATGGTTTAGAGAAACGACATTACTGAAAAAGTACTCAGTTTTAGCAATTTTTTCTAAAAAAATGAGCATTTTTACCTTAATTTTATTTCAAACTTTTTTGTATAAATTTATCTATACAAAATCTCAAAACCGTGATTTTTCATTACTTTACCTATTACCCATTACCGATTACCTCCCTTCATCACAATAGTTTTTCAGCACCCCCTAAATATTTTTGCACCACACTCCACCCCGTTAAACCTACCAATAAAAGAGAGAAAAATAAGGCAATATTAACTCTAACATGAAGAAGTCTTGCCCAAGGTTTTGTGGGATGTATGTTTGTTGAACTCCAAGCAGATATTAAGGCTAAACAGACAATGACTAAACCTGCCACTAAATGCCATGAATGCCCTAAACTACCATAGTGTCCGATCGTACCTATTAACCCGATCGATAATAACAATAAAATCAACGTTACCATAAGAATACCGATCGATCGATGAAAAGGTCTTAACCATTTTTTGGGGGGGGTTTTATCCTTACGAATTTTGAATAAAAAAGTACCAGACAACCCTAAAGTAAGATAACACACGATCGTCAATCCCATAGACCAAGCGGCGATTTTCCATAACCACAAAAAAGAGGGCAAATTCATAATAAGAATATGTTGCAAAAATATTTTACTACCGTAGAACAGGCATCTTGCCTGTTTTTCTCCGAGATGTCTAATGGAGATAGTTGTGAACCATTATACTATGGACTTTTGCAAAAATAAGGAAAACAAAAGCTAAACACTACAAAGCAATGAAAAATAAGTAGGTAATCAAAATTAAATGTTAAAATTTACACAGAATGATAAACTTAAAAGGAGTATAAAACATTGGAACGTCAAGCAACCGCCAGTATATCGAATTTGATAGCAGGAATTTTAGCCGCCTTATTAGTATTTGTCGGCTTTAACTCATTTATTATCATAAACCCCGGACAAGCTGGAGTTTTAAGCATATTAGGGAAAGCTCAAGACGGGGCATTATTAGAAGGTATCCATTTTAAACCGCCCCTTGTTTCTAACGTTGATGTTTACGATGTCACCGTACAGAAATTTGAAGTACCTGCACAAAGTTCCACCAAAGATTTACAAGACTTAACCGCTAGTTTTGCCATTAACTTTCGTCTTGATCCTTTAAAAGTGGTAGAAATTAGAAGAACTCAAGGTACATTGCAAAATATTGTAGCAAAAATCATCGCTCCTCAAACCCAAGAATCTTTTAAAGTTGCGGCGGCGAAACGCACTGTTGAAGAAGCTATTACAAAACGTACGGAATTAAAAGATGATTTCGACAACGCCCTCAATTCTCGTTTAGACAAATATGGTATTATTGTATTGGATACCAGTGTCGTGGATTTGACTTTTTCTCCCGAATTTGCTAGGGCAGTGGAAGAAAAACAAATCGCTGAACAACGAGCGCAACGAGCTGTATATATTGCCCAAGAAGCCGAGCAACAAGCACAAGCAGACATCAACCGTGCTAAGGGTAAAGCCGAAGCTCAAAGATTACTTGCTGAAACTTTAAATGCTCAAGGTGGTGTCTTAGTATTACAAAAAGAAGCGATCGAGGCATGGAGAGAAGGAGGAGCGCAAATGCCAAAAGTGTTAATTAGTAGTGGTAGTAGTGGAAATGGAAATATTCCCTTTATTTTTAATATGAGTGATTTAGAGAAATAAATTTATATCCCTTTTTCATTTCTATTTTTGAAGCCGAAGAAGGCTTCTTTTTTTACTCAATTCCTAATTCTCCTTTTAATTCCTCGATCGATTGTGGTTTAATGGTTTTTGTGATAGACTCCTCTATAGCGGAAAATAATCTACGAGCATACCTCAGTTCGAGATAAGATTTAGACTAAATCGCTCGAATCATTAGAAGATTTGATTAAAAATTATCATAAATTGATTTTTGATAGCTATTTACTAAATTTAATGAAGATTTGAAAGCATTTTCTTCCCCCTCTTCCCCCTCTTATCTTCATCATTTTATATCGAACTCAGGTGATCGAGGTTGTGGGAGTTCGATCGCGTAGCACCACTTTTAGCGATCGAGTTTTAGAGGGTGTGATCGAGTTTTGAGAGATTGCTTCGTTACCTCGCAATGACAGGATAAGGGAGTTTGATCGAGTTTTGAGAGATTGCTTCGTTACCTCGCAATGACAGGATAAGGGAGTTTGATCGAGTTTTGAGAGATTGCTTCGTGCCTTGCAATGACAATTAGTAGAGAGGGCACTCAATCGCTCCGGTAATGGGATCGAAAATATGAGCGTCATCTAGGCTAAATGTTATCCTCAGACGATCGAGTTGTGGTAAGTTTCGAGCGAATTTTTCCATAGGTAACTGTAGATTAATATTGATGTCTGAATCCACAATCACGGCACTGATTAAGACTTCTTTTCCTAAAGGTTCAATGACTTCCACTTGCACTAAAATATCATTATCTGATACATTATCATCGTTGATAAAGGCTTGAATATGCTCAGGGCGAATCCCTAAATCCCAACCTTGCCCATTACGAGGAGAAATTTTTTTCTGCCAAAGAGGAGTCAAACTTAAAGATTGTCGTTCATTAATCCACAATGCCCCATCATGGTAGGTAACGGGAATAATATTCATGGCTGGTGTGCCTAAAAAAGTGGCTACCATACGATTCACTGGATGATGATAAATTTCGGCTGGTGTGCCTATTTGTTGTATTTTACCTTTGTCTAACACCACAATTCGATCGCCCAGAGTCATGGCTTCCACTTGATCATGAGTTACATAAATAGTGGTAATACCTACTTTTTGATGAAGTTTTTTTAATTCTGTCCGTGTTTGATCTCGTAATTGAGCATCCAAATTCGATAAAGGCTCATCTAATAAAAATACTTGCGGTTGTCGAATAATTGCTCTACCTAATGCTACTCTTTGTTGTTGCCCTCCTGACAAATCCTTGGGTTTACGGTGCAATAAATGGTTAATATCAAGGATTCCAGACACAAATTCCACTTTTTCATTAATAATAGATTTGTTTACCCCTCGCATTTTTAAGCCAAAACCCAAATTTTGAGCAACGTTAAGATGAGGATATAGGGCATAATTTTGAAAAACCATTGCCACATTTCTTTCTCTGGCGGGGATGTTATTCATTAAACCACCGTCAAAATATAATTTACCTTCGGTAATGGTTTCTAAACCTGCGATCGATCTTAGTATAGTCGATTTACCGCAACCAGAAGGACCTACTAATACCCAAAATTCTCCATCGGGTACTTGAAATGTAATATCTGAAATAACTTTTGTTTGCTTAAAACTACGGGTGATATTTTCTAGGGTAACAGTAGCCATTTTAAACTGACACTAAGGGGAACATGATCTAGTTTAAGATTTAATGAAGTTCGATCGAGCAAATTAACCATAATTTTTAAGTAATCTCTTACAATCTGAGAATTTCTCTACCGTTAGACATAACTACTAAATTCACTTGTAAAGGACCTGATGTATTGGTATCATTAGCAGAAATGGCAATAATTTCATCAACGGTTTCATCAGATAATTGTAATTGCTGAAGAAAATTAATCAAAGATAAGATTTTACCATCTCCAATGACGATTCTACCTAATATCCCTTCTCTCCTCGCTCGAAATTCGGTGACAGCAATTAAAAAATCTAGTTTCTGTTGTAATTCTGTACTTTGAAAATCTTTAGGATCGATCGAAATAGAAGCAATAGTATCATTTTTAGCGTAAACTCTCTGATTAGGAGTAACATCCGCAAAAATTCTCACATTTTCTTCACCTTGCACATAATTACTAGCGGAAAAAATCCTCACCAAATATTCTCCGGGGGGAGATAATTGTTGTTTCATTTGTTCTACTTGTGCTTTGGTAATTTGTACAAATCTTTGATGAGGAGATTGATTGCCGTAGCCTAAAATTAACATTACTCCTCGATTTGCTTCGTTTAAAATACCGTCTATTAATTCTTCTAAATTGGTATCTTTATCAGTTTTAACTAGCGTAACCGTCAAAACTTGCCCTTTAACTACGGCAATAGGTCTTTCTCTCAAATCCTGATAAGTTTGATAATATTGTTCTAAAATCTCCACCTCTCGGCGATAAAATCCTAATTCCCTTTCTAAAAAGGATAATTCTTCCTCTTTATTTCTTAAAATTTGATCTTTTTCTGAGATACTTTTATCTAAAGTAGCAATTTGTTCATCTCTTCCTTTTATCTCTAATTCTAATTGATTTTGTCTGTTTTTTAGTTCTTGTAAACTTAATTTTTGTTCTTCTAAAACTTTTTGTTGTGTCTCTAAAATTTCTCTTTGTTCCTCAATTTGTAATTGATTATCTTTTAACTCTTGATCTCTTTTTGCGATCGAAATCTCTAACTTTTCTCGCTGTTGTTGAATTTCCTCTTTTTCCGCTAAAAGAACCGTTTTTTCAGCAATAATTTTTCCGACTTCTTCTTTTAATTTATCACTTTGGGAAGAAATACTTTTTAATTGAGTTTGAGTTTTGCTTAATTCCTTTCCTGTTTTTGTCAATAATTCTCTGGCAGAATTTTGTCTTTTTTGAGCCTCGCTTAATTCCCGTTCAACTCTTTCTTTTTCCGCTTCTACCGTCTCTAATTGCTGAGTAATTTCACGTCTTCTTTTCAGAATTTCATCTAACTCAAAAACTCCCTGTCTTAAAGAACTACTAAATGTAAATAAAATCAATAAAGTGGAGGCAGAAATTAAAATTCCAGTACCAATAGTGATTACAATGGCAGTTTGTTTGGGGCGTAATTGAAATAATCTCAATCTAGCTTTTCCTATTTTACTACCAATTCGATCGCCTAATGCTGCAATTAAACCACCCAATACTAAAATAGCGATTACAAGAATATAGGCACTTGTCATTAATTTATCGAGTTATTAACTCCTCACAGATTTTGTTATACACCTATTCCTAGTTTAACGAAAATGGGAAATGAAGAAATAACTCCCCCATTAAATTCATTTTTTAGTAATCCTAGTCGTGGTGAGAAACAAACAAATCAATTACGAAAATTTCTATTAGAAGAAACTCATCAAGACGGCGTGATAGTTATGGTTTCTCATCAGGTTAACATTACGGCAATCAGCGATATTTTCCCTCGCTCTGGTGAGGGAGTGGTGTTACACATTGAGCAAAACAAGAATAAAATTGAAGTATTAGGAATAATATTTCCTTAGACCTCCTAATTGTCAATGAAAAATATGTACTGCTAACCAAACACAATCATTAGAAGTAATGAGGACTTGGTGGGGAATCATACCTGGAATAAAAAGATAATCTCCAGTCTTTAACTTCACAATATCATCATTAATTTTTAACTCGGCTTCTCCCTTAATCAATATCACCCATTCGTCTTGTTCCTGACAATAAACCTTATTATCGGGGCAATCGCTACTAACAATTCTCTCAATGACAACGTTACGGAGGTTAAGCAGTTCAGAGAAATATTCTCCCTCAATTAGAGAAGGAATATTATCAAATAAATTTTCAGGATTAATCATAAACTATTCTGGTGAAATTACCTTGTTTATTTACTTCCCAGTCCTCTCCATTGATGGTCAGTTTATGTATATTATTTCCTATATAAACTTCTAGTAACTCAACTATTTCCTCAGAAGACAACTCGGTAGATTTAATTTCTTTTATGGCATCATTAACAAAATTTAGTTCTACCCCCATAATTGCTTCTGTTAAATTATCATAAACAGGTCTATCTGGATCATCAGTAAGCCAAACTACATATTGACCTTTCCATAAATATATTAGTTCATAACCTGCTCCTGCTCCGGGCGCTCCACTATCCCAATATACAGAATAGACAACTTCTCCTTGTTCTTGCATCAATTCTTCTTCATCCTGTTCAGAGATGTCGGTATAATCTTCTATCATAGGTATTAAACTTTATTAGACTCATATTTTTTATTCTCTTTTCAAGGATAACACAGAAACACTCAAATGGAATTAGCACAAAACATCACCCTCGTTATCGCTATATTGAGGATACGATCGATGTTAAAGCTACAAAAGTGAAAAGCAAACGGATTAAACCAGAGAAAAAAGGTAAAGGCTTTGCTTAACCTTATAATAAGGATTAATTCGATCGAACCGTAATAAATAATTGTGTAGACAAAAATCGACCGATAATGAAAATGCCCTCAAATCCAGTAAATTCGTGTTATCCCTCGATATATTGCTGTGTAAGGGTTTCAGCGATTTGGAGTTGACAAAAAAGGCGATTACAAGTTATAATTTTGGTATCGTTCGCAAACTGCTTCTGGAATTATTATCAGATAAGCGTTCTAAAGACGGCTCTCTCCCTTTATGGGGGAAACTAATTGAATGGAAACGTAATTGTTGATATGAAGTTGAGTCGCCATGTTGACCTCTCCCTTTATGGGGGAAACTAATTGAATGGAAACTAAGCTGTTGATAGTTACTGCCGATACTTGATGATTGTTCTCTCCCTTAGTGGTAAAACCTAATTGAAGGTATTAATAAAGCAATAAAGCATAGTGGTTGTATCGATCACGAAGTGGCGCTGCTCGATCGCTATGGTTTTGCTTTGACAATAATTCGTAAGAAAAAAGCCCTAAAATAGAGACAGAGTTAGGGTAAATTTTGATGAGCAGATATTCTAAAGATTGGAGAGAAATATCGATCGAAGTCAAGGAAAAAGCAGAGTGGAAGTGTGCGAAATGTGGTGCAGATTTTAAGGAGAAATCAAGAAGGGGAAAGTGTCTGCAAGTACATCACTGGAATCGCATACCCGAAGATAATAGAGCCGAGAATTTGGTAGCCTTATGCAATAGCTGTCATTTGCAATATCATCGGGGAAGAAAAGGTAATATTTCGATCGATCAATTATCTCTTAATCTATGATTACTCTTACTAGGCATTAAAAATAAAAAAATCCTCAGCAATAAAGATATTAACTGAGGACATGGTAATTTATAATCAGTGATGTAATAGATTAGGAATCACTGGATAATCTGTTAATAAAGTGTTGAAGTTCTTTGATGGTTTCTTTATATGCTATATCGCCGTGATTATGTACTATATCACCATGACTTTTATCACCCTGATTGTATGTAATTATGTCACCAGTATAATCTCTGGAGGCAAAGCCACCAGCAAAATGAGCGCCTTGTAATGTAAGGGTATTTTCTTTTTCTGCCATTACCTCAATTATCTTAATTAAATTATTATTTTGTTGCTGATTAAATTTTAATTGTTCTTCTAAAAATTTGATCTGATTATCAATTATCGAGCGGTATAATTGCCAAAAAGATGATTCTATTTCTTCTTTATTACGAGATGTTTTAATTCCTATCATCATTATCTGATCACTTTGTTTAATTGACTCAACTAATAAATTATGATCATTTTCTGATTTTAAATGATTGAAAGAATTTAAAAAGGCACTCCAATTAATCCCCTCATCAAAAATTAAATCAACAGATTCCATAAATCGCTCCTTTATCAAAAAAATTCTTATTAAATAACTATCAGTGACATTTTTTAAATTTATGCAGTAACTTATTATATTTTACAATAATTACCATAAGGATATAGCATTTCTCATAATTATGAGGTACAGTAACAGCAATGAGTGAACCAGTTATGTATATCCAATTGTCTTACTTGTTTCATTGCAGTTGCAATCGCCTCTACCAAATCATTATAATTTCTAGGCTTAAGTTTTCGGATATAACTTTTAACTTTCGACCAAAAATTCTCAATGGGTGAAAAATCAGGAGAATATGGCGATAAATACACCAATGATGCCCCCACTTTTTCTATTTCCTCTCTGATTGTTTCCCCTAAATGAATTTTGGCATTATCCATCACGACACAAGCTCCCGCCCATAAGTTCGGAACTAAATCTCTAACTACAAAAGCCTCAAAAGTTAATCCATCTACAGAACCATAAATATTTCTCGATGCTACTACGTTCCTTAAAGATATTGCCGTGACTATAGAAATATTTCGACCTCTTTTCTGGGGTTTTTCTCCTCTAACTTTGTCTCCTTTTTTTGCTCTGCCATAAAGACGAAGCATTGCTAAATTACTTCCCGATTCGTCCACAAAAACTAAGTTTTCTTCCTTTATTTCTCTGACTTTATCCCAATATTCGCATCTTTTTTCCTGAACGGCATCACTATGTTTTTCTGTAGCGTAGAGCGTTTTTTTTAAGAGTGTAGTCAAATTTACGATTGATTCTGTCAATAGTCGAAGTACTGAGTTTAACACCAGTTTTTTGCTCAAATAATTCAGCCAATTCCCACAGAGTAGCATCATTATTTGTGTCAATAATTTCCAACAATAATACAGTTTGTTCAGAATTTATTTTTGGTGGTCTTCCGCCAGAATATCGAGGTTTGAGTTCTCCTGTTTCTTTGTATCGCTTGAGTATTTTTTGAA